>JAEZWL010000148.1 GCA_023420245.1 Bacillota bacterium
GGTCAGTGCATCACACACTGCCCGGTCGGCGCGTTGAGGGAGCGTGATGATACCGACAAGGCGTTTGACGCTCTGGCGGACCCCAATAAGGTAACCGTTGTTCAAATCGCCCCCGCCGTTCGCGCGGCGTGGGGAGAAACCCTCGGTCTGCCGCGAGAAAAGGCGACGGTGAAGCGATTGGTTTCCGCGCTCCGAAAAATGGGCTTCCGGTACATTTTTGATACCAATTTCAGCGCCGACCTTACCATTATGGAGGAAGGCAGCGAGTTTTTGGAGAAGCTGAGAAACAAAGAGAAGGAGACCTTTCCCCTGTTCACCTCCTGCTGCCCGGGCTGGGTTCGTTTCCTGAAATCCCAGTATCCCGACATGGTAAAGCAGCTCTCTACGGCAAAATCCCCGCAGCAGATGTTCGGTGCGGTGGCAAAGAGCTATTACGCGGAGCAGATGGGGATTGATCCGAAACAGATTTATTCCATCTCCATTATGCCCTGTCTGGCAAAGAAGGACGAGTGTGCCCAACCGGTACTGAATGACGCGGGCGCGGGACAGGATGTGGATTTGGTCCTCACGACCCGTGAAATTGACCGTATGATCCGCGCAGAGCATATTCTGGTAAACGAACTGGAGGAAGAGGAGTTTGATACGCCTCTCGGCGTAGGCACCGGCGCGGCTGTGATTTTCGGCACCACCGGCGGCGTCATGCAGGCGGCTCTTCGTACCGCCCATTACCTTTTAACCGGGCAGAACCCGAACCCGGACGCATTCCGGGAGGTTGGAGGAATGGAGGGCTGGAAGGAAGCGAGCTTTCAAATTGCCGATACCACTCTTCGTGTGGCGGTGGTCAACGGACTCGGCAACGCACGCAAGCTGGTCGAAGCACTCCGCAGCGGAAAGGTTTCCTACGATTTCGTCGAAGTTATGGCCTGCCCCGGCGGCTGCGCGGGCGGTGGAGGACAGCCGATTAAGGAAGGCATGGAGCTTGCGGAAGCCAGAGGTGACGTACTCTACAGCCTGGATCAGGCAAACGAACTGCGTTTTTCCCATGAAAATCCGGCAATCATCAAGATTTATGAGGATTATTTTGAGAAGCCGCTTTCCCATCGTTCCCACGAGTTGCTGCATACCGATCAGAACGACTGGATTTGCCCGCTTTCCCCCTATATACAATAACAGGGTTTCTGTAAAGCAACCGGTAGCAATATCGGCTGCTTTTTGAATGCCGTTTAGACCCCGCCCGGTCGGCTTGCCGCTGTTTATAGTCGATTGCTACTATATGTGACGGCAGACAAAAGCTTCCTGTTAAGGGAGGGTTGATTTGGCGGATTATATATTGTTTCCTGTCGAAAAAACTGATATGATAGGACAGACCGAAAACGGCAAAATGCTTATTTGAACGGAGAAACCGTGTATGAAATATAAACTTCTGGTTCTGGATATCGACGGAACATTAACCAATTCGCAAAAAGAGGTAACGGAGCATACCCGAAAAACGCTGCGGAGGCTTCAGGAGAACGGAGTGAGGATCGCTCTGGCTTCAGGCAGACCGACCTGCGGCATCGTTCCGATTGCCCAACAGCTGGAGCTGGAAAAATACGGCGGATTTATCCTGTCCTTTAATGGAGCGAAAATTGAAGAATACGGCACCGGCAGACTGATTTATGAAAAAACGATACCGGGAGCAATGACAAAGCGCCTGTACGACTTAGCGCAGGAAAACAAAGTCAATATCATTACCTATCAGGATGAATATGTGATTACGGAAAACGCGGACAACGCATACGTCAAGCTGGAACTGAAGGTTAACCGGATGAAGGCCAGAGAGGTCGACTCCTTCGTAAGCTATGTGGATTTTCCGGTTGCCAAATGCCTGATGGTAGAGGACGGGGATTATCTGGCCGGCGTGGAAACAAAGGTAAAAACAGAGGTGGGCGAAGACCTGAGCGTTTACCGGTCGGAGCCGTTTTTTCTGGAGATTATGCCCCAAAATATCGATAAGGCGCACGCACTGAAAAAGCTTTTGGATTACATGGAGATTACCAAAGAGGAAATGGTCGCCTGTGGCGACGGCTTCAACGATTTGACCATGATCAAATACGCGGGTCTGGGTGTGGCAATGGAAAACGCGCAGGATGTGGTGAAAGAAGCGGCAGACTATATCGCTCCCGCAAACGATGACGACGGGGTTGCCTTTGTCGTCAACAAATTTATGCTTGCATAAAAAATGCCGAGAGGCATTTTTTATTTGGATACGGCAAGGAAGCCGGGAGTCAATGAACTCCCGGCTTCCTTGCGGAAACGGCTAAATCTTCATCGCGTTCATAGTATACATAAAAATAACATTTACCGCAGCGAACGCCGTCGTTACCGTGTACCATATTTTAGCCGGATATGCGGCTTTGTTCTTTAGCCAGGTTACGAAAACAAATCCAGCCGCGGTGACCGTGAGTATAAGCGAAAGATAACCAATTACAGGGAGCGACGGAATTGCGTAGGATAATACCGGCGCGGTATCGGCTTCCATGCTTTTTATTCCGATAAACGCGTTCACACCATAATAACAGAAAATGACAACGCACATTGCAAATGTAGTAAGCTTGTGAACGGTTGCAAAGCGATTTTGTTGTTTGCGGTTACGAATCAGAGATACGATCAGCCACAAAATAGAGAGGAAGAATACCGGAAGCCCGAGTAGAGACGCAATGAATAAGTAATTGCTGAGATCAGGGATTCTTTCATAATCCGAGCCAATGATGTTTAACACGGTCTGACTGCCGGAGATGGTGATTCTGCAATAATAACCAGAATCTTTGCAGTAAAACATTCCTTTGCCCACGTAGTCAAAATCCCAGTTCAAACCGTCGCCGGAAAAATTAAGCTTCCCGTTTTTATCGCAGCTAACACTACAGGTAACAAGCAGGGATTTCAGCTTGGTTGCGTCAGTCAGCCCGTATCCGTCAAAGGTGTAACGCCCGGTGATTTTGTCGGGGTTCATATCAAAAGGAACCTTATCGGCAAACGCGGGGGAGGATTCTCCCGCATCTTTTCTCTCTGTGAAATAGCCATAAAATTGATCGATCAGTTCATTGCAGACCTTGCCGCTGTCCTTGGAATCCGTATTGATTGTGACAAACAGGCCGATGTTCTTTTCCGGCAGGAGGGTCATTTTGGAGGAAAACGACGGAAGGTATCCGCCGAATTCAATGGTTCGGTAGCCGTTTCGGATGGCTTCATAAAAACCGAGCGTGTACCCGGTTAATCGGCTGTCTGCCGGATAATGGTGAGCGTGCATATTTTCTGCAACGTCCCTGGGCAGAATGCTTTTTCCTTCATATTGCCCGTCGTTCAGGTGCATCAGCATAAATTTTGCCATATCGGAAGCGGTCGCACAAATTGAGCCGCTTGGGTGATCGCTGATCAATGTATAGGCGGTTTCCGTATACTTGCCGTTTTTATATTGATAGGGTTTCGTCATATTGGACAGAATGGAGGCGGTCAGTCCATAAGACGAATGATTCATACCCAGCGGTTTCAACAGGTTTTCCGTCACATATCGGTCAAACGGCATGCCGGAGGCTTTTTCAACTAGATAGCCGGCCAGAGCCATCGCGTAAACATTATACTGGCAGAAGGTGCCCGGTTCCCGGACGACCGGCGGCAGGTTTTTCTTCAGCACGCTTTCCAGAGGTTCCATGGACTGGAAAAAAATATCCCCTTTGCTTTTGAGATAGAGCGGATCACGGATATCCAGTCCGGAGGTATGGGTCAAAAGCTGCTCCAGAGTAACCGGTTTTGAATAAGGATTTATAATTTTGAATGCAGTAAGGTATTGGTTCACATCTTGGTTTAGGGACAATTTATTCTGACTGACCATCTGCATAGCGGCGGTCGCGGTAAAAAGCTTTGAGACGGACGCAACCTGAAACGCGGTTGTTTCCGCGTTTACCGGGGTTTTCTTCGAAAGATCGGTGTAACCGTAGCCTTTCTGGAAATAAATTTTTCCATCTTTCACAACCGATACGGCCGCGCCCGCAACATGATAGTCGTTGAGCACGGTTTGCATATAATCATCGGTTATTTGTTCAAAAGTCGGCTGACCTGATGTTTGCGCGTATACGAATGTATTACACATGGAAAGCAGCAATGTTAACACCAGAGCGATTGGAAGCAACTTGGATTTTTTCATACAATACCTCTCAGCTATTTCTTGATAGCCATATTGTATGGTAATCTCCAAATTACAGCCATAGATTTTTCTTACATTAAACTTACACTATTGTCACATTAATGAAAGATGCGCTTCCGTTACCGCAGAATCTTTAATTTCTTTAACGTGAAATAGAGGACGGCAAGAAGCACAAAGAGCGAAACACTCCCCACCAGACCGGAAACCTGTCCCGGGTAGAGCGGCGAGGTAGCCAGCACGGCTACGACCATGAGGGCGGTAAAGACGGAGGTGTACGGATAGCCGGGAACCCGGTATTTCAGCTTCTCGGGGTGCTCCTTTAAGGTTTTCTTCCGGTAGAAATAATGGGTCACGGAAATCGTCAGCCAGTTGAACATTGCCAGAAAGCCGCTTGTTACCGCCAGTATCACAAAAATTTTGTCCGGAATGAAGTAAGACAGAATTGCCGTGAAAAGCAGTGCGATGCTGCTCATCCCCAGTGCGTACACGGGAACATGGTTTTTGCTCGTTTTTAAAAATAGTTGAGAGGCCTGTTTGTCCCGGCTGAGGGAATACAGCATTCGGGAAGAGCTATACATGGAGGAATTCAGCCCGGAAAGCGCGGCGGATAAAACGATGAGATTCAGGAGACTGTCCGAAAACGGGATGCCGATCCTTTGAAAAATAAAAACAAACGGGCTTTCCGATTCCGAAATCAACTGCCACGGCGTGAGCAGGATTAAAAACAGGATGGAGAACGTATACAGGGTGGTTACCGACGCACTGATGACCGAGATAGCCGGCGGCGCGTTCTTTTCCGGACTTTCCGTATCCGCGATCGCCAGCCCGATAATCCCCGTTCCGGTGAAAGAAAACATCACCATAATCATTGAGGAGGCAACGCCTCCAAAGCCTTTCGGCAGAAAGCTTGCCGCAGACTGAAACGGATTGGCAAGCTTCAGCGAATGAAGCGGAACCAGCCCTGTCAGCGCAAGCAGACCAAAAAGAATGAACAGCGTCAGCGCTATCACCTTAATCGAAGCCAGAATACTTTCCATCCGACTCAGCCCCTTCAGGTCATTCAGATTAATCACCGTCATCATGACCGTATAGATAATGCAGAAAACCCAAAGTGGAACCTTGGGAAACCAGAAGCGGGTAAAAATAGCGGCCGCGGTAACTTCGCCCGCCATACCCAGGATTCCGCTGAGCCAGAACATCCAGCCGTTAACGAAACCGATCCATGGGCCGAAAATCTCAGAGGCGTGAACCCGAAATGCGCCCGGCGCGGGATTTACCACACACATTTCCGTAATGAACATCACTTCAAACGTCATAATCAGTCCGCCGATCAGGTACGAGAGGATGGCACCCGGTCCGGCGGCGGCAATTACCGTGGAGCTGCCCAGAAAAATGCCGGAGCCTATGATATTTCCAAGCGACATAATGATCAGATGGTTTCGATTAAACCCTTTTTCAACCTTTTTCAATTATATTTCCTTTCATAGCCGTTTCCCATTATTTTCACCGGAAAAACCGAATTCAACCAAACGAGCTGAAAAAATCATTTACAGCTCGTTTGGTTGTTTCTTTTTGCGCGTATCCCGTTCTCCGCGAAAGAAAAGGAAACTTTTTTGATTTTTCAGCATAATTCTATATTAAACCGACTTGTTCATTCCGGCTTCCGGAATGCTGAATTTTTTCAAAACTCTTTTCTGTTTGGAGGCGTATCACGGTGATGCTTCGTCATAAATTAAAATCCGCAAAGCCGGAACCTGTTTTGCGCCTTTCAAACAGACCAAAAAGCCTTGTGTTTATCAGGGACTGCAATTTCTATAAGCTTTTCTGGGTGTTTCTGATCGGCAGCGTATTCGGCTGCTACATGGAGCAGTTCGGGTATTATTCCTTCTGCGGAATCTGGGAGAGCCGGGCAGGGGTTGTTTGGGGCTCATTCAGTGAAATCTATGGCTTCGGCGCCGTATTGGTTTACGCGATTCTTCGTAAAATCAAAAGCCCGATCGTTATCTTTGTTACCGCCATGTTCTGCGGAGCGGCGTTTGAGTATGCCGCCGGTCTTTTTCAAGAGCTCGCGTTCGGCTCCCAATCATGGAATTACAGCAACGAGGAATGGAACCTCGGCGGAAAGACCTGTTTGAAATACGCTTTTTTCTGGGGTCTGCTCGGCTTTGTTTTTGTCCGCTGGATATTTCCGGGCATGGATCATCTGCTTGAAAAAATTAAGGGCAGGGCGGCGCTCACGGCTACCTGGGCTTTGCTCATATTTATGGTGCTGAACCTGCTCCTGTCTTCCCTTGCGGTGGAGCGTTGGAACGAAAGGCTTCGCGGTCTGCCTTCCACCGGTTCTCTGAATTTCATTCTGGATGAATATTACGGGAATGAAAGGATGGAGAATATCTATCCCCATATGAATTTTTATCAAAAATAAACAAGCTTTCTACTGATAAGCTTTTATTACTGTTTTTTGTTTTGAAAACCCCCAAGCAGCTTTCGCCTATTTATTTTACGAAAGGATTTGATTCTTATAAAATATATTGTATAATTATTATAGTTTGCAATTATTGGACAATCTCAATATTAATTATTAACAAAATTGTATTACAGTGTCGTAAGTGACAACTTTTTAAGTTCACTTAATCCACGCAATTAATTTTTACCTTTGTCTTGCGATACGCGGCAGGCGCAAAATCATTTCGATTAACCCCACAAAGTGAATATAAAACGGATGAGTTCAGCGACGTCAAATCATAAAAGGGGGACATATGAAATATTTAATAAAATCGTTTATGGATTTAAAAATCACTTCAAAAATTATGATTTGCTATGTTGCCATGCTGGCTATCTTCCTGTCCGTCGGAAACATCACCTACCATCAATACCAGAATCTTACCGCAGGCAAGGTGCTGCAAATGTCCACCGAAAACACCCGCTCTGTCAACAACAACCTGGATTTTATATTTGATACGATGAATAATCAGAGCATCATCCTGTTATCCAGTCAGACCATGCAGGACGCCATGGAACAGTCCTGTCAAAAATATGACGGTCTGCTGCAAACAAAGGTGTGCTATTATATTGCAGATTTTATGAATTTCAACGACATAATTTCCTCCATTTACATATTTGACCAAAACGGAGTTGAGTATTACGTTGACCGCAGCCCGTTCAAAAACATCAGCAGTGAAAAAATTCACAAGGCAGACTGGTACCCGCAGCTTGTGGATCGAAACGGCGGATATTTGCTGAAGCTGAACGGCGGAGGAACGTTTGACGCCGATAACGATAATTATATTTCCCTCATCCGGGTCATTAACAATATCAACACACAAAAGCCAATGGGTATCATGGTGATGAACGTTGCCGCCAATTCCATTCTGCAAACTGCCATGAAGCAGAACAACGCCTATGATATGAGAATTGTTCTGACGGATGAAACAGGCAGGAATATTTTGGATTCTACCCCGGCAGGGCTGAAGCACGGCACAGATTTTATCGGGAGAATTCCCTCCGGCAGCTCCCAGATTCTGAAAATCAGCGGCGAAAGCTATATTGTCTCTTCTCTTGCCAACCGTAACGGCTGGGTGCTTACCGACATCACTCCATTTAACGAATATACAAAGCAAAGCACGGCAACCAATATCACCCTTGTCATATTCATTTTGGCCTTTGGGGTTTTGTTCTTCGCCACGTTTATTGTGATATCGCTTCTGATTACCCGACCAATCCGAAAACTCGCAATTTCTATGAAGGCGGTGGAAAACGGAGATTTCAGGGAAATCCGCATAAAGACCGGAAACGATGAAATCGGGCACCTGAAGGATGTTTACAATATGATGGTGCGCAGAATTGTAATTTTAATCGACGATATTCTCAAGGAGCAGGCCATAAAGCGAAAGAGGGAGCTTGAGGTTTTGCAGATGCAGATTAAGCCCCACTTCCTTTACAATTCCTTTGACGCAATTGGCGCGCTTGCCGTCTCAGGCAAAAGCATGGAGGTATTCCGGCTTGTTCAGGCGCTCGGCCGGTTCTACCGGGGCTTTTTAAGCGCCTGTGACGAGGCAATCACCTTACGGGAGGAGCTTCGAATCACCGAAAGCTACCTGACCATTCAAACGATTCGATTTCCGGACAAATTCACCGTGGTAAAGGAAATAGACCCGGAGGCTCTGGAGGTAAAAATTCCAAGCCTTACTCTGCAGCCGCTGGTCGAAAACGCAATCGACCATGGGATACGCTGCAAGCCCGATACGGGAACTCTGCGTATCCAGGCACGCCGACTGGAGCATTCCGTCCAAATTACCGTGGAGGACGACGGAGTTGGCATGGAGGCGGAAAAGATGTCTGAAATTCTCGAATACCATTCAAAGGGAGTCGGGATGAGAGCAACCATGGAAAAGCTCAATCTTTATTTTCAAACTAACAATATACTTGCCATAGAAAGTAAAAAGGGCTGCGGTACGAAAATTACGATTACCATACCGACAGAACGGGGAGCAGAAAATGAATCAAATAAATGAACAAATACGGGTTGTGATTGTCGACGATGAATATCTGGAGCGTAATTTGCTGAAAAACTGCATTGACTGGGCTTCGTGCAATATGCAAATAACGGGCGAGGCGCAAAACGCGGCAGAGGCGCTCGAGCTGATTCGCCGCGAAAACCCGGACGTGCTTTTTACTGATATCCAGATGCCCGGGACCGACGGACTCGGGCTGAGCGAGCTGGTAAGAAAGAAGAATCCGCAGATTCATATTGTCGTTCTTACCGGCTACGACCGGTTTGAATATGCGCAGCGAAGCATCAAAGCCGGAATTTCAGATTATCTTTTAAAACCGATCGACTGTGAGGAGGTTCAGAGAACCGCCGATAAGCTGCGCAGGGAAATTGAGCGCAGCAGAAAAATTGAGCAGGAGGAGCTGGAACTCAAAAGTCAGCTCTACAACAATCTTCCCTATCTGCGCGAACGCTTTCTGAATGAGCTGATGTTCGGCGGAGCGGAGGGTATCCGCGAAAAAATGTCTTTTCTGGGTATCCATTTTGATGATACGGTTTTTCAGGTCGCCGTATTTGAAATTACCGCAGCGGCAGAACCCTCCGAAGAAGAAGCGCGGTTTCTGCTAAACCTGCGGCTCCGCAAAATTATGGAGAAATATTTTCAGCTTTGGCAAAACGTGTACTTCTTCTCCCAGACAACGGACCGGATTGTGATTCTGAATAACGATTCCGGAATGGATCTTTATGAGCAATGTGAAATTCTGCTCAAACAGATTATCGAAAACCTGCCGTTTTCTTTTTGTATCGGTCTGGGCGGCATAAAAATGCAGGCGGATGAAATCTGCGTTTCTTACCGTGAGGCTCTGGAAGCGGCTCATTACCGGATTGCCTTTGGAGATAACGCGGTAATTTTATACGATATGATTCGCTTCCCTGTGAGAAAGGATTCTCCGGGCACCAGAGATTACGAGGAACAGCTGAATTTCTATATCAAAACCGGACTAAGCAAACGAATTGAAGATATCATTCGCGAAATCTGTGAAAGCATCGACTTGAAAGAAATTACCGCGCAGGAAACATTGCGGATGACCGCGATGAACATCTCGCTTTCCATTTTCCGCTCCATGGCGGATACGGGTGTTGAGCCCGATGAGATTTATCGTTTCGAGCATGAGACCTACCGCAGTATTTTCCATCTTCAAACCCTGCCGGAAACAGAAAAGCTATTAATGGATACCGCCGCAAAATGCCTGTGCCTGGTTGATCAGCGGCAAAGCAAACAGATCAGCGGGCTAATTGATACCGTGAAAAGCTATGTGCGGGAAAACTACGGAGACAGCAGCCTTTCTCTTTCGGACCTGGCGGAAAAGCTGTATTTTAATTCCAGCTACCTCAGCCGAACCTTCCGAAAAAAAGCAGGGATAAGCTTTTCGGAGTACCTGATGGAAATTAGAATGGCTAAAGCGGCTGAGCTTTTACGGGTAGGCAATTTAAAAGCCTTTGAAATTGCGGAAGCCGTGGGAATCACTGACCCGAATTATTTCAGCACCTGTTTTAAAAAACATACCGGAGTTTCCGTAAGCCAGTACCGAAAATCGCTGAACATCCGCGAGCGCTAATCCCCTCTCTTCCACACCAAATGATCTTTTCTCTCTGTTCCTGATAAATTGAACCCTGTGGTTATCCACCAGGTAAAAATAGTGAAGGAAAAAGTAATAAAAATTAATTCATATTTTTCAAAAAAATCAGTAATATTGTAGTATAAGATTTTTTCTGAAAAGGAGAGGACATATTTGAAACATTTGATTTCTAAATTCGGCACAGTGTTACTTGCAGGCATCATGACGGCGAGCTTTACGTCGTGTAATTCCCCCGCGCCGTCGTCGCAGCCGGCTGCAACCAATGCCCCGGCATCCTCCGAGGCCGCTGCTGCTGCTGCACCCAAGGAAAAGGTGACGCTAACCTTCTGGAACAACTACACCAACGATACCCAGCATGTTATGATAAACGGCGTCAACAAATGGAATTCGGAACACCCGGACATCCAGCTTGAACCCAGCGCCACGGAAAACAACGCATACAAGATGAAAATCAAAACGGCAATCGCGGCAAACAACGCCCCCGACATTATTTACACATGGGCGGGCGGATTCACCCAGCCGTTTGTGGACGCTGGAAAGGTTCTGGCTCTGGACGAATATCTGAATGACGGCACAAAAGACAAACTGCTGGAAGGTGCTCTGACAAACATAACCTACAACGGAAAGGTTTACGGTCTTACCTACAACCAGCAGGCAGGCGCACTCTACATAAACAACGATCTGTTCAAGCAGAATAATGTGAAAGTGCCGAAAACCTTTGAAGAGCTGCTCGAAGCAGTTAAAACCTTCAAAGCAAAGGGACTTGTACCGATGGGTGTCGGTGAAAAAGACGAATGGCCGGGAATGTGGTACTACGACATGATCGCACTTCGCGAAGCAGGCGCACAAACCTCGCTCGACGCCTTGAACAAGAAAGCCTCCTACAATCAGGATTCATTCATTAACGCCGCGAAAAAGCTGCAAGACCTGGTAGACGCGGGCGCATTTTCCCCAAGCGCTCTGAGTACATCAAGAGACGAAGCCGTCGCACAGTTTACTCAGGGAAAAGTTCCGATGTATTTCGGCGGAAACTTTGACGCGCAGGTGATTGAGGATCATCTGAAAGGAAAAGTAAGCGCTGTAAAATTCCCGACCACCGGCGGAAAAGGTGTTGACACCGAGTATCTGGGCGGCGGCGCGGACGCGTTAATCGTAAACGCAAACACCAAACACAAGGATGAAGCAGTTCAGTGCATTAAGTTCCTTGCCTCCGAGTACTCAACCAATATGTACCTTGTGGGCGGCGGTCTGCCAATGTGGAAATTTGATTCCATTGACCAGTCAAAAATTGATCCTCTTTCCAAACAAATCATGGATGATATCGTAAAAGGCTCAACCGGCAGCGTTCCCGCGTGGGATCTTTACCTGATGGGCAACGACGCACAGACACATCTGGATTTGGTACAGAACCTGTTCGGAAAACAAATTACACCAAAGCAATTCGGCGAACAAATGCAGCAGAAGGTTAACAAGGCTTCCTGATTAAACTTTAGTCTGTTTTCCCTGTTATCGGCTTTTGCTTGTAACAGGGAAAACATTTTTTACTTCATGCGATAAAAGTATAATGCTGGTTCCTGATACCAGAAAGAAGGTTTGCTAATGGAAAAACTGATGAAAGACAAAAAGGCGCTCTTCTTTTTCGCCTTCCCCACGTTCCTGCTCTTTACCGTAATTATCGTTGTGCCAATTTTTTATTCTCTTTACTACAGTACACTGCAGTGGGATGGATTTTCCAATCCGCTGTCGGTAGGTTTTTCCAATTATTTAAATCTGTTTGTAAATAATACGGATGGATTTATGCAGTCGATTATCAACTCTTTGATCTTAGCCGGAATTTCAGTAGGAATTCAGCTTCCGCTTGCTTTATTGCTGGCGCTTATCCTGGCCAGAGGAATCCGCAAGGAGCGACTCTTCCGAACCGCTTATTTTATCCCTGTCATCATTTCCACGGTTGTTATCGGGCAGCTTTGGATGAAAATTTATAACGAGGATTACGGTGTCCTCAACACTGTACTTCGAGGCATCGGGCTTAACTCCCTTGCAAATTCCTGGCTTGCAAATCCCAGCACCGCGCTTGGTTCCGTTTTTGTCGCCATGCTTTGGCAGTATGTCGGTTATCACATGCTGCTGATGTACGCAAGCGCCAAATCCATATCTCCTGATATTTACGACGCGGCAAAGATTGACGGAGCCGGTGAAGCAAAAACCGCGCTATGGATTACGATTCCTTTGATGAAACCGATTCTGTGCGTAAGCGTTGTATTTGCCGTTACCGGATCGTTTAAAGCATTTGACCTGATCTTTGTTATGACAGGCGGAGGTCCGATGCATTCCACCGATGTTCCCAGCACCCTGATGTATACCACTATTTTTTCAAGGTACCAATACGGATACGGCAGCGCAATGGCAATATTTATTATTCTGGAGTGCCTGGTCTGTACCGTAATTATCCAGAAGCTTTTCAGTAAAGATGTAGAGATATAAGGAGTGGGATGGAAATGCGAACGAACGACACTGCCGTTATTTCAATTACGAACAATATCACGGTTCCTGTAAGAAAATCCGAAAAAATTCATTTTTCTTCCGTGTTGATGTACCTGTTCCTCAGCATTTATACCTTCATACAGGTGTATCCGCTCATCTGGCTGGTTTTATTTTCGTTTAAAGACAATAACCAGATTTACAGCGGAAACGCCATGGGCTTTCCGTCAGAGTGGATTGTATCCAACTATCCTACCGTTCTAACCCGGGGGAATCTGGTCGGTTTTCTTACGAACAGTGTAGTCATAACCGCTATTACAATCATAGCATCCAGCATTCTTGTTACCACAGCGGCCTATTCCATTGTCCGGCTTCGCTGGAGGTTCAATCACTTATTCCTTACCTATATCCTCCTTGGTCTGATGGTGCCGCTTCACGCTACTTTGCTTCCTCTGTTTATCATATTAAGAAATCTAAATCTTTTAAATACTTATTTTTCCTTGATTCTACCCTATGTGGTTTTCGCTCTGCCAATGGGTGTATTCATTATGGTCGGCTTTTTAAAAGGGATTCCGAAGGAGCTGGAGGAATCTGCCTGCCTGGACGGCTGCGATATTTACCAGATTTTCTTTAATATCGTTCTTCCGCTGCTGCGCCCTGCAATTGCAACCGTCGCAATTTTTACGTTCCTTTCATCCTGGAACGAGCTGATGTTTGCCAACACCTTTGTCAACAACGATAATTTAAAGACACTGACTGTAGGAATTATGTCCCTTTCCGGAGGCGTGCAGGGTACGGAATGGGGACCCATCGGAGCGGGTCTGGTCATTGCAACCATACCGACCCTGTTGATTTATTTCCTGCTCAGTGACCAGCTCCAGAAGAGTATGATCGCCGGCGCTGTAAAAGGATAATCTTCACTGTTCCCAGCTGATTTCAAAAATTTAACACAAACTAAAAAATGAGGGGGGACAATATATCCCCCCTAAAATAATGCATAACAAAACCCAACAGCCGCATAGCTGCTGGGTTTTGTTTGGTTGCGGAGGTCAGAAGCCGCCCCGCTTAAATTTAGAATACCGCGTCTGCTACCTAAAATTGCATAATAAAAGGTTCGCTGAATTATTTCAGCGAACCTTTTTCAGTTTCATTTATATAAGTATTTGAATATAGTTCGCTTTTCAAACGAGAAAAGACTTTGATACTTTCATCTATAAGTTTTTTTAATGATGATATTCTCATTTTAGAAATATAGCAACTATTACTATGAATTATATCATTTCTTAATGTGCGTAATGAAGCCCATTTATCAAAAAAGCCGCTCGAGTAGGTGTCCATTTTAGTTTTAAATTCGATTTCTGTAAATGCATTTACTATTTCAATACATTTTTGTACCCCAACCCTATCATATTTTTCTAGGAACACCTTTGAACCGAGAGTATCCAATTTTGAATTAACTAATTGAGTAAAGTAATCGTTAAAGAGCTGTTCTAATAAGCTGGCTACAATAATAACAAATGGCTTTCTAAGTTTATTTCTATCATACACAGCAAGTAAAGAATAGATTTCATCTATCAATTCTAGTGCTAAGTTTTGACGCAATGATTGTTGTTCAAATGAATCATTTATATCTAGAAAATATTTTCTTGAGTTATCATGGTATTTTTCTTTAATTTTTTCATAAATATTTATATATTTATCCAATTCACTATTATCTATATTAAAACCATCATGCTCTAATACTTTTAAAATATTGGCTCTATTTTCTTTATCAGTAAATTTGCAACTGTCATACAAGTTCCCTGCGGTTAATACAAAATCTTGAGCTGCCAATATAGGATAACTATGTTCCATTAGGACTTCATGACCACATGAACAAAAAATCCTCCTTGCTATTATATCGTCATGGTTTTCATTCTCACTAATTTTCCCGCAATGAGGGCAAATAAATAAAATCATTAGGTGCCTCCTTATACTCCATTGAAAAGGCATACAAAATAAAGAGGGCACACCTAGAAATTATGCTATGTGCCCTATCTTCAAACTTAATATTGAATTTTTAATTATTGTCTGATATAATAAAAACGGTGAATGAGGAACTGATCGGACGGTTAGCTCCCAAAAATATTAGTTTAGAAATAAACCGCTAGTTTGGACGCTGGGCGGTTTATTTCTTTTTATATAATGTACATACACTTATTACTCCGATGATAACTAGTGCGAACTGATATAAATCAGAATATGTTACATACATTCATACCCCCTCCATTCTTTGCATGGTCACGAGGAGAGGTTAAAAAGAATTTGTAGGCTCTCCTCTAGCATTTTAGCTTACTAGAGAGCAACCGCCCAATCCGTCTTGTCAAAATTAAAGGAGAATGGAAAAAAATCCAGGACTTGATCCCCCATTCACACATATATATTATATTGTACATGTTACATAATGTCAATAATAGAAAAATACCCCTGTCGGCCAAGATTCAAAGCCGACAGGGGTATTCTTATGTATTTATTCTGTTGCAATTTTTTCAGTCTTGGGCAATGTGAATACCGCAGCCTCTACGCAGCCCTCAATAACCTTTTGAACGTCTGACGTTACCTCAATATTCGCGGCTGTCAAGCAGTTTACCACAAGCTGTACGGCCTGTTCCTTTCGCTGCTCTTTCGTGACCGTTCCGGCTTTGTAAAGCTGCTCCGCAGCGTCAACACCTTTTCTCGCCCAATCGTTAATTGCCGATATGCTTCCCTGCCCGCTAGCAGAGTAAAACTCGCCGTAAACGGCAAAATCGCCGGAAATAATTCCGACGATTTAAGCGCTAATGGTTGCGGAGGCAGGATTTGAACCTACGACCTTCGGGTTATGAGCCCGACGAGCTACCGGACTGCTCCACTCCGCGATATAAAATTCAACTGCTAAAACTAAGTGCAATCGCCTTGTTTTAGAGAGCCTAATTATAATAACACAGTGCGTTTCATAAGTCAAGTACTTTTTTATTTGGTATTTTGTAATAATAAACTTCGATAAATTTCCTCATAGTTTGTTCTGCACAATGCACGAAAAGTCGTAACATATTTCTTATTTAATATGTCTGTTCATTGTACCTTTATTATATTCATTTTGTCAAAATTGTGGAAATAATATTGACTTATCTGTGTTTGCAGATATACTTAAGGCATATTCTATCGTGCCCGAGCACAAATCATAATATGCATATAATATGCTTTAATTCAATACTATTTCTATATGTTGTGTCTAATAAATCAGCCGTGACTATTTAATGTCGAACTATCTTTTTGAGCTGGTATCGCATTTATACTGCATTAAGGCTGATTTGTTTTTTCACAAAATTGTGCCCGAGCACGTACACGGAGGATTCTATGGCAATAACAATCAAGGACATTGCCAAGATGGCCAATGTCTCCCGGGGAACAGTAGACAGAGCTCTAAACGGCAGGGGCGGAATCAACCGGGAAGTTGAGCTTCGCGTAAAAAAAATCGCCGCAGATTTAGGGTATAAACCAAACCGGGCCGGCAAAGCGTTGGCGGCAAGAAAAAAGCCGGTTAAAATAGGATGCCTGCTCCCCAGCATTGACAATCCTTTTTTTGACGACATGATCGCAGGTCTTCGAGCGGCGGAGCACGAGCTTACAGACTATGGCCTTTCTCTGGAGCTGGTTGCCCAAAAGGGATACGATGTCGATATGCATTTGGAAGCAATTCAGAGCCTGGTGGATAAGGGCGTCGACGCACTGTGCCTGACGACTGTTGATGTGCCGGCAATCAGCGCGAGAATAAACGATCTGATTCGATCGGGGATTCCCGTAGCAACCATAAATTCCGATATTCGCGGTACATCCCGCCTTTTTTATGTGGGATGTAATTACATAGAGAGCGGAAAAACTGCCGCCGGTATGCTTTCTTTAATGCTGAAGGAAAAAGGGAAGACCCTGATTGTTACCGGCTCAGTCAAAATGCAGGGGCATAACAGCCGCATTCATGGCTTTTGCAAAGAGATTAAAGAAAAAAAGATTGATATCTCCATTGTTGATGTAGTGGAGAGTCAGGATGACGATGAAACCGCTTACCAGTTTACCAAAGAGTCTTTAAACCGCTATCACAGTATAAATAATATTTATATCACCGCTGCTGGTGTTGCCGGTGTATGCCGCGCCGTGGAGGATCTTGGTCTGGAAAAAAAGCTGTATATGATATCCTTCGACGATATTCCGTCCACGCGTGAATCTGTATTAAACGGGACCATTGACGCAACGATTTGCCAGGAGCCCTTTACGCAGGGCTATCAGGCGGTTAAACTGATTTTTAACTATTTTATTGAAGGCGTCATCCCCAAAGACGGTCTGGTCTACACCAACAATGTTATAAAGATCAGACAAAATATTTAAGTTATTATCTGCCTATATCTGTCCGCTTCGGGTACATACACCAAACGGTTGACAGGTTGGATGTACAAGGCGAGCAGTAAAAAGGACAGATAAAATAAATTAAGGAGTGTAGTACCAATGAAAAAACTTTTAGCGTTTGTTCTGGCTGCTGCTATGTCAGTTACCGCGTTTGGCTGTTCCTCCGCTCCGGCACAATCTACCGCTGCCGCAGACCCGGCAGCTTCCACAGCTGTCTCCGAGGCAGTATCCGCCGCAGCGGGTGCAGGCGGACTTGTTGGTGTCGCAATGCCCACAAAGTCTCTCCAACGCTGGAATGAAGACGGCGCGAACATGAAGAACACTCTTGAGAAAAAAGGCTATCAGGTTGAACTTCAGTACGCACAAGACGATGTCAACACGCAGGTTTCCCAGATTGAGAACATGATTACCAAAAAGTGCAAGGTTCTGGTTATCGCTTCCATCGACGGCTCCGCTTTAACAGACGTTTTACAGCAGGCTGCCGACAATGGTGTTAAGGTCATCGCATATGACCGCTTAATTATGAAATCCAAGAACGTGGATTATTACGCAACCTTTGACAACTACAAGGTCGGCAAGCTTCAGGGTCAGTACCTTGAGACAAAGCTTGGATTAAAGGATGGCAAAGGTCCGTTCAACATCGAAATCTTCGCAGGCTCTCCCGATGACAACAACGCAAACTTCTTTTACAATGGCGCAATGGATGTCCTTAAGCCATACATAGAAAGCGGTAAGCTTGTTGTAAAGAGCAAGCAGGCAGAATTTGCAAAATGCGCCATCCCTGCTTGGAAATCGGAAACCGCACAGTCCAGAAT
>JAEZWL010000058.1 GCA_023420245.1 Bacillota bacterium
ATCCTTTGTTTCAATTTCGTTCCTCCGTTTTCGTTTCGTTCTTCCTGTTTTTCTTCCTGCTTCCCATGTTTTCACTGAATCAAAGAGTATGCAAATCAATGGAATGCGTTTGTGCCATGAAGGATGAAAACAATCTGCCGCTGTATTTCGCCGATAACTCAAGTCTGGCAAAAAAATTCTTCGCGAAAGTTGTTTTTCTTTCATGGATAACTGTTTAAATGGAATTATTGATGGGATAAAAATAGCAACAATGCACAAACAAAATGGGAATGATTGCTTCTAATTATAGAAATTCTTCCGGATTATGTCAAGTAAACAGAAGCAAAACCATAAATTAACAAATTTAGATAATATCTAATAGCAAGTAGCATTTATAAATTCTTAATTGACAAAATTATTTAAAATCTTTAGAATTATAGTTATAATTTCAATTTGTAATAATCTATTGCTCTTGATTCTGGATTGGCCAGTTATAATATAGAGCCGCATGATATTAACAGCCTGAAATATTTGTATTCATAATCTTAAGGAGGTAAAAATTATGCGCAAAATCCTTTTAACTGTTTGTTCTATCATAATGGCAATTACATTTGTCGCCTGCTCAGCGACGGACGCGATCTCGCAAACGGATACAGTCGTTCCGTCTTCCTTAGAAAAGATTCCTTCTTCAACTGGAAATATTAGAGTAGATGTAGTTTCAGGGGATACTTTGTACAATCCAAAAACGCTTGAAGAAGTAGAGAAGTTATCCGGTTATATCGTAAAAGGACATCTTCAAAATGACGCCAAACAAAAACTTTATACGCCTGATGCTAAAACAGTAATTTTTGGCGTTACAGTTTCCTCATTTGAAATCACAAAGGTATATAAAGGAAATTTGAAGGAAGGTGACAAAATTCCAGTAGCGGAAAGATATTATACACTCGAAGAAAATGGTAAGACTACTCGTTACGAACTTGACTATGCACCATCAATTCCCGGTCAAGAATACATTTTCTTCTTAAATAAGGCACCGGATAAAAATGAATTCATGCGCGGATTTTATTCACCGGTAATAAAGGAAACCGGAAGATATGCCGTAATCACGCCAAAGGATAGTAACTTTTCTAAGAGGGAGTTAATGTCTGCTAATGAACTAAATCTTGTCAAAACAGACCCAGACATTTATCAAAAAATGTATCAGCAGGTAATCGACAAATACATGAAATAGCTCTAACAAACAGGTCGCCCGGCAAGATACCGGACGACTTCAATAAAAACCACAAGAACGTATTTTAGTAAATGATATTAAAACTCTCGCAGGCAGATTGAAATGCCCGCGAGGGATTTATTGGCTATTTAGAAATATAGTCCAGCTCTCCGATTTCTTTTCCGCGCTTATAGAAGATACGCGGCACCCGCTTGGAGACCATGCAGACCAGCTCATAATTGATGGTTTGGTTCAGCTCGGCAAGCTCGTCTACCGGCAGAAAGCTCTCGCCGTCGCGACCGAACGCCGTGACCGTGTCGCCCTCCTGAACCTCCGGAACGGAGGTTACGTCCAGCATCAGCTGGTCCATACATACCCGACCGACAATTTTGGCTTTTTTCCCCCTGACCAGCATACTGCCCTGCTGATACAGGTGGCGGAGGTAGCCGTCCGCGTAGCCGATCGGAACCGTGGCGACCCTCGTCTGCTCCGGGGCGGTAAACTCACAGCCATAGCTTACGCTGGTTTCCGGCTCAATTGTTTTCACCAGAGAAACCACGCTTTTCAGCTCCATCGCGGGGATCAGGTCTCCCGGGTTTTTCAGCTTGCCGGAGGGCTGCAGACCGTATAAAACGATTCCCGGGCGAACCATGTCGAGCTGCATTTCCGGGTAATCAAAGATTGCGGCGGAATTCGCGCAATGCCGGATTTTAAACTGGATGCCGCAGCGTTTCAGCCTGGAAATCGCGTCCATCAGGTTTTCAAACTGCGCACAAGTGTAGGCGCGCCCGTCGTCTCCTTCATCGGCAACCGCAAAGTGCGTAAAAATGCCCTCTGCCTCAATGCCGGGCAGCTTGCAGACCTTGTGGATATCCTCAATTGTCTGCGTGTCCCGTTCCTTGTTCTGATAAAAGAAGCCAATCCGGCTCATGCCCGTATCTAGCTTGATATGCGCGCGTACCGTAACGCGCGCCTTTACCGCTTCATAAGAAAGCTTTAATCCGTAACCCAGAGAAAGCACCGCCTGTGCGATATTCAGCTCGCTCAGCTTTTTTGCTTCGGAGGGCGGCGTATAGCCGAGAATTAAAATCGGCAATTCGAGACCCGCCGCGCGGAGTTGCTCCGCTTCCTCCAGATTGGAGACAGCGAACCAGGCTGCGCCAAGCTCCTCGTATTCCTTTGCCAGTGCAATCGCGCCGTGCCCGTAGCCATCCGCTTTAATTACGCAGCAGACCTTGGTTTCGGGACTCAGACGGTCGCAGATGATTTTAAAATTCCGGTCAATTGCGTCGAGGCTGATCTCAGCCCAGGTTCTTTTGAGATATTTACTCATATTACCGCTCACCTGGTTTATTTAAAGTATTTTACGCCGGATTCAAAGATTTTCTGGTCTTTTTCACCCGGAACATTTGCGTATAAATGACCGCCCTTGCGCTCGGAATGCGCCATTTTGCCGAGGATACGCCCGTCGGGGCTGGTAATACCCTCTACCGCGCATACGGAGCCGTTTGGGTTCCATTCAATCCTGCCGCTTGGCTCGCCTCCCGGAGTGGTATACTGCGTGGCAATCTGCCCGTTGGCAATCAGCGTCTTCATGACCTCGTCTCCGGCGACGAAGCGACCTTCTCCGTGGGATACCGGAACGGCGAATACCTCGCCTGCGTTAACGCCCGCAAACCACGGGGATTTCACCGAGGTTACGCGCGTGTAAACCATGCGCGACACATGGCGGCCCAGCGTGTTGAAGGTAAGGGTAGGGGCGTCCTTGTTTGGCTCCGTGATTTCGCCGTAAGGCACCAGCCCGAGCTTGATTTAAGCCTGAAAACCGTTGCAGATGCCCAGCATCAGACCGTCGCGGTTTTTCAGCAGGTCGCTGACCGCCTCGGCAATCTTCGGGTTGCGGAAGGTCGTCGCGATAAACTTGCCGGAGCCGTCCGGCTCGTCGCCGCCGGAAAAACCGCCCGGCAGCATAATGATCTGCGATTGACGGATGGCTTTTTCCATGCGTTCGATGGTGTATTCGATATCCGCCGGATTCAGGTTGCGTACCACAAGGATTTCCGCCTGCGCGCCCGCCTGTTCAAAGGCTCTCGCGCTGTCGTATTCGCAGTTTGTTCCGGGGAACACGGGGATAAACACGCGGGGCTTCGCGGCTTTGATCGCCGGAGCCTTTTGGCTGCGCCCGGTAGCAAGGGGGATATCATAAGACACAGGCGTTTCCTTCGCGCTGCCCGGGAATATCTTTTCCAGGGTTCCGCTCCACGCGGAAATCAGGGCATCCAGCTCCATTGCTTCCTCACCGAGGGTGATTTGCGGTTCTTCGGCGGTTTTGCCGAGGATAACGGCATCCAGCACGGGTTCCATGGCAATGGTGCTGCCTTTTGCCAGCTCTACCACGATAGACCCGGAAGCCGGGGCGAACAGGGTATTCGCGTTTAGAACATGCTCGTTAAAGATAAAGCCCAGCTTGTTGCCGAAGCACATTTTCGCCACGGCCGCAGCGACGCCGCCTTCCTTGACAACAGAGGCGGAAATCACACTCTTCTCCGCGATTAATTTTAGAATTGCGGGATAGTACCGCTTCAGCTTCTCCCAGTCCGGCAGCAGGGTGTCGGCGTTCTCCGGGAGCGGGAAGAGCATAACCGCAGAACCCGCGTTTTGGAATGCGGCGGAAATGGTTTTGCTTGCCCTGGTCATCGTGACCGCAAAGCTGACAAGGGTGGGCGGAACGTCGAGCTGCTCAAACGAGCCGCTCATGCTGTCCTTGCCGCCGATGGCGGGAAGCCCCAGCTTCATCTGCGCGGTGAGCGCGCCGAGAAGCGCGGCAGCCGGTTTGCCCCAACGCTTCGGGTCGGTGTTGAGACGTTCAAAATATTCCTGAAAGGTCAGGCGTGACTTCATCGGGTCCGCACCAATCGCCGCCAGCCTGGAAAGGCTTTCCACAACCGCGTAGGCGGCGCCGTGGAACGGGCTGAACCGGGCAATTCCCGGAATATAGCCGTAGGACATCGCGGTTGCGTCGTCGGTTTCGCCGTGAAGCACCGGGAGCTTGGCAGCCATTGCCTCCTCGGGGGTAAGCTGATATTTACCGGCGAACGGCATCAATACGGTGGAAGCGCCGATGCTTGCGTCAAAACGCTCGCTGAGCCCCTTCTGGCTGCAAACCTCCAGACGGGCGAGATTGTCTTTGAACGCTTTGCAGAGGGATTTATTCTTTAAGCAATCCGGTACAAGCGTGCGGTAATAATTCTCCGGGTTGACCGCTTCAATGGTTACGTTGTTTTTCTGGGTTACGCCGTTGGTGTCCAGAAATGCACGGCTGATGTCCACAATGGTATCCTCGCGCCACTTCATGCGTAAGCGCGGTTCCTTCGTCACAACCGCTACCACCTGCGCGTTCAGGTTTTCCTCAGACGCCGCCGCGATAAAGGATTCTACGTCCGAAGGGGAGAGGACGACCGCCATTCTTTCCTGTGATTCGGAAATGGCAAGCTCGGTGCCGTCCAACCCCTCGTATTTTTTCGGAACCTGATTCAGATCAATCTTTAATCCGTCCGCCAGCTCGCCGATGGCGACGCAGACGCCGCCCGCGCCGAAATCGTTGCAGCGCTTAATCAGCCGGGAAACCTGAGGATTGCGGAACAGGCGCTGAATTTTTCGTTCGGTAGGCGGATTTCCTTTTTGCACCTCCGCGCCGCAAACCTCGATGGACTGCTCGGTGTGCGCCTTGGAGGAGCCGGTGGCTCCGCCGCAGCCGTCACGTCCGGTACTGCCGCCCAGCAGGACGATGATGTCGCCCTCCTCGGGGACAAAGCGGACGACGTTTTCCTTTGGGGATGCGCCGATAACCGCGCCGATTTCCATGCGCTTTGCAACGTAGCCGGAATCATAAAGCTCGGTCACCTGCCCGGTGGCAAGTCCGATCTGGTTGCCGTAGGAGCTGTAGCCGTGTGCCGCGCCTGTGGTGATCTTACGGGAGGGGAGCTTGCCGTGGAGCGTATTTTCAAACGCAACGCGGGGGTCGCCGGAGCCGGTGACACGCATTGCCTGATAAACGTAGGCTCTGCCGGAGAGCGGGTCGCGGATTGCGCCGCCGAGGCAGGTCGCCGCGCCGCCGAACGGCTCAATTTCCGTCGGGTGGTTGTGGGTTTCGTTCTTAAATTGTACCAGCCACGGTTCCGTTTTGCCGTCAATCGTAACCGGAACCTCGATGGAGCAGGCATTGATCTCCTCGCTCAGGTCAAGGTCGGGAATCAGCCCTCGCTTGCGGAGCAGCTTCATGCCGATGACCGCCATATCCATGAGGGAAACGGGGCGGTCTGTTTCGCCGTAAACCTCACGGCGCGCGTCGTAATACGCTTTTAACGCGTCCTCAATCGCGCCGCTGACAGCGGAACGCTCGATCTGAATGTTTTCCAAACGGGTGGAGAAGGTGGTGTGGCGGCAGTGGTCGCTCCAGTAGGTATCGATGACGCGAAGCTCGGTCACACTTGGGTCGCGCTTTTCCTGGTCGCGGAAATAATCGCGGCAGAAGGCAAGGTCCTCCATGCTCATGGCGAAGCCCATCGTTTTATAATAATGCTCCAGCTCCTGCCTGTTCCACCGGATAAAGCCTGTCACCCGTGCGACATCTGCCGGAACCTCTGCGGTAAGCTCTAGTGATTCCGGCTTTTTCAGAGAAGCGAGGCGGCTTTCTACCGGGTTTACCATATAGCTCTTGACTTTATCGAGCTGTTCTTCGGTCAAGCTGCCCTTCAGGGCAATGACACGCGCGGTAATTACCTGCGGACGCTCGCCCTGCGTTAAAAGCTGCACGCACTGCGCGGCGGAGTCGGCACGCTGGTCGTACTGCCCGGGCAGGTATTCCATCGCGAAAACGGAGAAGCCCTGCGGCAGGGGATACTCCTCGTCGTAGACGTTGTCCACATTGGGCTCGGAAAAAATGGTTCCTCTTGCGGCTTCAAATTCTTCTCTGCTCAGCCCGGAAATATCATACCGGTTAATCAGGCGAAGCTCCTCAATTGCTTCCATCCCCAGGTTCTCGATCAAATCCGACTTTATGTGCTGTGCTTCCACGTCAAAGCCGTTTTTCTTCTCCACAAATACTCTGATAACGTCAGACATATTTCCCCCGTTCCGCCGCTCAGGTCAAGCAGCTTTCTATCCATTTCATAGAATAATATTAACACAAAAGCACCCTGGAATAAAGCAAATAAGCTAACATTTCCGTTTTGTATAAAAATGACGGGGGGAGGTATGCTCCCACCGTCATTTTTATAAGTATGGTCTAAAGAATATCTGTCTGTACTGTGTTCATGAAAGTTTACTTGATAATGCATTCATTTTAAGAAGATGAAAAATCACGAAACCGTTACGGAAATCGATGCCGTGGCGCCGCTCGCGGAGGTGACCTTGATAACAGCTGACCCGGCTTTCAGAAACGTGATTTGATAGAGGTCTCCTTTTGCGGAAGACGAAACCGGCGTGACCTTAGCGACATATCCATTGTATGACGCGGCAGATGTGGCTTCGCCAATGTTTGATTTTGCGAGGAAGCAGTATGTTTTCCCTGCCTTGCCCGTGTAGCTGGAGGTATCCAACTGAACGGTGGCCGGTGTAAATGTGATTCCCTGATTCATGGTTTCCGGTGTTGCGTTGTTCCAATCAAAATTATCAAATTTGGTACTGGTAGCCTTGGGAGCGTCGCTATCCCAGCCATAATGCCTGAGCTTTAATGCTCCGTGCCTCACGGCAGCAATGGCGGCATCACTTTTCAAGAAGTTTTCATATTTATTGTCGCTGGTGCTGTTCCAGGTAGTGTCGATATGGTACCAGCTGCCGTATAGCTGAACCATATTCCAACCATGATCCATACTGGTGCTGATTACGGTTTTACATGGAATCCCCAGTCGCTGCATCAGAAGCTTAAAAGCAGCGGAATATCCGGAACAGATTGCATTTTTATCAACAAGGGCGCCGTAGATGGTACAGTTTCGAAGCGGAATTTTTCCAGCTTTATAATCCTTCATATCGTATTTAATATTTTCAGCAAAGTAATTGTTTACTACTTTGACCTTTTCGATATTGGACATATCCGGTTTTATAGCTGATAAAATTTTATTTACTTCTTGTTCCAATTTTATTTTATCAGCTTGAGTTGCAGGGCTGCTGTAGATGACATTTGCGGCAGAGAAATTTGACGTAACGAAGGTGCCGACAAGCACAGCCAGAATCATGACAAGGGATAAAGTTTTTATCGTTGACTTCATAATTCTCATCATTCAGCCTTACTTTCAATATTATTTTGCGTCTATTTAATCTTTCGGCACTCCATATAGAAGCGCTTGTCACAGGCGTGACCCATGGAAAAGGTTTTGCGGGGAAGCGCGCCGTCAATTGCGACGGTTCGGAACAGGCTGCTTTTCTCCATTTTGGGGAGGAGGAAGCCGATTGCCGCGCTGTCCTGCGCACAGAGACGCTCCACTACGTCTTCGCCGTGAATATAATCGGTTTTGCCGCCGATTTTCGCAAGGCAGAGATCGAGGAATTTTTGCAGGGTGCCCACCTCCAGATTGGAGGGCGGGTTCTTAACCCAGATATCCTTTTTCTCCGTGCCGATGACACAGGTGATACGGTGCCCGTCACAGGGGGTATCGGAGACTTCATAGTATTTGCGAAGCTCGTCCATCAGCTGCGCAGGCTTGGTCTGGAACACTACGCGGTGAATCGGCTCGAACTGTAGGGAATCGTCATAAAGGTTTACCACCTCCACCAGCGCCCAGCGGGCGAGGTGGACGGCGGCCTGCTCCGGCGTCAGCGTCTTTTTCAGCTCTTCGTAGCAGGCTTTGGCGGTAGCCAGGGAGTGGTTTCCGTCGCCGACGGCAAACAGCAGGTTGTCGTTCGCAGGGAGGCTGTCGAGGGAGGCTTCCATTCTTGCGGCTTCCGCATCGTTCAGGCTGTATCCCCGGAGGCTTCCGCTGTTCTGCATCAGCTTTCCTTCGTATTCAAGCGTCAGGTTAGATTGATCAATGGGCTCAATGACGGTTTTCTCCGGGTCGTCAATTAATATCATAATGTGCGGCAGCTCCAGCGGAGCGTCGCGGCGGATTTTTACGCGGGGAGGAATTCGTTCGAGTACGGTTCCCTCGGTGGCGCGGATGGGCGTTTTGCTGCCCGCTTCGTAACGGTACTGCTCCAAATCAAGAGCCATCATTACGCCCCGGCGGATTTTTCCGTCTGCCTGCGTGCGTTTCACATAAAGGTAACGGTCTTTCAGTTCACGGAAAACACCATCCGCAAGGTAGCGTTCCATGGTGGAATTGATTTGTGAGGCATACGCGGCGGCATCGGTCGATTCCAGATAGCACTCCGGGTACACCATATAGTACGTAGAGGGAAAGTCCCCCGCGATTTCCTTCGCTTTATTCCAGTATTCCGGTTCGGAGGTGTACTGGTCGCAGGCGACCACACACCAGTTTTCCGTGGGTACGTTTTTCGGCAGAAGGATATCCGCCGGTTTAAAATACGGATGCTTCATAAGGAACCTCCTGAGATAAAATAAAATTCTGATTTCACATACTAACCTACTTATCATAGCACAAATGGATTCCCGCTTGCAACCTGTTTATCCCGCACGGCTATAACCCCTGCTCCGTCAGAATTTTTTCAAAACTTTTTTCAGAGAGAATTTCATTGGTGAGAAATTTGCCGTTATAAAACAGGCTGTAGGAGGTGAACGGCGCCGGAGCGTTCTGCGCCTGCTCCGTTGTTTCAAAGCGGATGGATTGGAACGGTATTCCCCTTGCTTTTGCCATGTTTTCAATGATCGGAACATATTTTGCGGGGAAGGGGCATTGGTGCGCGTAGTATAGAAGAAAGCCCGATTCGGCAGTCTGCGGGTTTTTTACGTGCTCCTTAAACCTCGGGGGCTTCGCATCCTTTTCAAACGGCAGATACATCAGTACATAAAAAGGCGCCGCAGTGTCAGCGGCTAAAAATCCTTTGTGCTTCAGAAATTTCGGGTCGGATAAAAAGGTCCTTTTTTTGTCCGAGGATAGAATTACAAGTCCCTTTTTGCCTTTTTCTCTGCTGTCGCGGATACACTCGTCCAAAAGCAAATTGGAGTTGCCCTGTCCTTTGAACTGACCGGAAACCCACAGGCAGTCGATATACATATAGCCCTCGGCTTCAATTGGTGCCCAGGCTTTTTCCGCAGGGATGTATTCAATAAAGCATTTCCCTCGAACGTCCCCCTTTTTAAACACAAGACCGTCTTCCATGCGTTCCGCCAGCCAGGCTTTTTTCGCCGCCACCTGACAGTCCCTGTTGTTGGAAATCGCACAGCAGATATGCTCCTGCTCCAGATTTTCCTTTGTTACGGTTACGATGTTCATTGCAGCACCCCGTTTTTTCTTATTATTATAGGCAATCTTTGTCCTTATCTTATAATAAGTGGGGAGTAAACACAATGCTTTTCCAAAAAAATACGCCTGCTTCAAACAGGCGTATCAATAGTATAATATATTAATAATTATACTTTTAGTCGAATTTTTGAGGAAAAGAAGCTGATAAAGAAGATGGCTGCGGCGACCAGCACAATGGTTCCGCCGGCGGCGGTTCCTGTGTAGTAGGAAAGAATGAGACCGCTGATGCCCGAGAAAAGGGAAATCAAAATTGCGGTAACGTGGTAGGAACGCATGCTCCTTGCCAGATACCGCGCCGAGGCGGCCGGGAGCACCAGCAGGGAATTGATGATGAGTACCCCCACCCATTTGATGGAAACCGTAACGATGACCGCAACCGCGATAACAAAAAGCTTTTCGTAGCGGCGCACGTTGATTCCCTTGCTCGCCGCGAGGTCCGCGTTGATTCCGGTGAGCATAAAGCGATTGAAAAAGAGTGCCCAGAGCGCGACAGCCGCAAGAAGAAGGAACGCAAGCATCCCGATATCCTCCGGCTGAACGGTGAGAATATCGCCGATGAGGTAGGAGGAATATTTCGCGAATCCCCCGGAAGCGGAGAGCAGCACAATGCCGAGAGCAAGCCCGGTGGAGGAAAAGACACCGATAATCGTGTCTGCCGAGGAGGTGTTGGAATCCATTACGGCGGAGATGCACAGGGCGAACAGCAGGGCGAAGCCCATCATCGAAACCAGATAATTATCGACTCCCAGTAGTACGCCGATGGCAATACCGGTCAACGCGGAATGCCCCAGAGCGTCGGAGAAAAACGACATTTTGTTGTTGACAATCATCGTGCCGACCATGCCGAACAGCGGCGTAATCAACAGAATGGCAATCAGGGCGTTTTTCATATAGCTGAATTCCGTCCATTCGAACGGCAGAGTAAAATCAATGAGAGAATAGATGGCGTTAATCATTTCGCACCTCCCGCCAGCTTTAACCCGAAGGCTTCCCGTACTTCGTCGGAACGCATGACGTCCTTTACCAAACCGCTGACCAGAATGGTGCGGTCCAGAAGCGCGGCCTTGGTTGCGTATCGCTCTACATGGGATAAATCATGGGAAACCAGAATCGTCGGAATCTGATGCTCCGCGCGCATGGAGGTCACCAGCTCGTAAAAGACCTCGATTCCCTTGCGGTCCACAGCGGAAACCGGTTCATCCAGCAGCAGAAGGTCAGGCTTCGGCTCCAATGCGAACGCAAGGAGCACGCGCTGCATCTCGCCGCCGGAAAGGCTGCCGATGCGTTTGGGCAGTAGAGAGGCGTTTCCCCCGACCCGCCGCAGCATCTGCTCCGCCTGCTCGAGTTCGTTTTTTTTATGACCGAGCCACACGGGAAACTGGCTGAAATTCGCGCAGAGCATATCCGCAACCGTAATCGGCGTGGAACGGTCAAATACGAGATTCTGCGGAACGTATCCGATACGCGGCTTGTCGAGGGGCTCCCCTCTGGAATTGGAATGCGTGATAGTCCCCGTGTAGGGGATTCTGCCCAGAACCGCTTTCAAAAGCGTGGTTTTGCCCGCGCCGTTGCGGCCGATGAGCGCGAGAATTTCCCCGTGACGTACGTCCAGCGACACGTCGCGGAGAAGAAAAGCGCCGTGGCTTTTCACGGAAAGATTTCGTATTTTGGTGTTGCATTTACAGGTATCCATCGGTTACTCCTTCTAAGCCAGCGCTTTTTTCAGTACCTCAAGGTTTTTTTGCATCGCGTCCAGATAGGCGTTCCTGTTGTCGGGACCGGTGACCGCCGGGTCGAGCGTATATACCTTGGCACCGCTTTCCTTCGCGACGATATTTGCGGCGGATTTCGGGTACTGCGGCTCAGCGAAAACAGCCTTCACTCCCGTGCTCCGAATGAGCCGGATGGTCTCCGCAAGCTCGCGCGCGCTCGGCTGACTGTCCGGTTCGCGGTTGATGACCCGGGCAATCTTCAGGTCAAACTCCTGTGCAAAATAGGGGAACGCTTCGTGAAACGTGATGATGTTCCGTCGGGTTATCCCGCTCAGCTCTTTGTGCATTTGATCGCGCAGAATACTGAGCCTTGCAATGTATTCCTGCGCGTTTTTCCGGTAAGCGCCGGAATTTTTGGGATCGGCGGCAGACAGCCCTTTTTCAATATTGTCCACCTGCCGGATATAATTAGAAATGGAGACCCATAAATGCGGGTTCGGCTCTTCGTATTCATCTTCTATAAACGGGATGGATTCACTGGAATTCACGACCTTCAGGTTTGGCAGCTGGGAGGTTACTTTATCCATAAAGCCCTCCATGCCCGCGCCGTTTATTACAAAAACATCTGCCTGCTCGATGTTTTTCATGTCCTTGGATTGTAGCTGGTAGTCGTGCAGACATCCGGCCTGCTGACCCGCCATATTGTCCACCTGAATTCCGTCCACCCCGTCGGTGACGTTCATTGCCATGATATATAAAGGATAGAAGGAGGTCACAACACGGAATTTAATCTCCTTTTCCGCTCTTCGTGTGCAGCCCGCAGAAAAGAGCAGAATGACAGCCGCCAGCAGGACAGCCGTTATTTTTTTCAAAGGACAACCCTCCTTCTAAATGCGAATTGTTTGCAACAACATTAATCATAAGCCTATAAGCTTTTCCTGTCAAGCAAAAAATAAAATATACGTTACAGAATTTTAATAAAATGTTATACTGAATTATACCATTTATAATTTCGGAATAATCTTCAAGTTTGCTGAATTCACTTTTTGGGGGTGATTATAGAAAGGCAAAGAGGCTTTTATTTTGAAAGGAGGTACTATGAAGAAAATCACAGCAATCTTAATTGTGATAACGCTTTTGTGCGGAGTTACAGCTTGTGTAAATCAAACCGATAGCCAAAATAATCAAACAGAAAAAAACAAAGAGATTTTGTTTAAGCAAGCGGTTAATCTATCGGAAAAAGATATTTCTAAAATCGTTCTTTCAAATGTGCGTACAGGTACAGAATCGGAAATAATAGAATTGGATGAAATTAAAAAAACCTTCGATGCTCTGGCCAATCAAAAAATGGTTGATACTGCTGAAAAATTACCGGTGGAGCACCCGGCAGGACCAATTTTTGAAATAGATTTTTATTCAAATAATAATTGTGGGCATGTAAATTATTTGTTTAATCAAGGCTTTCGAAAGGAAGGTGGCTATAACGCTGAAATTGGAGCCAGCGGCTGTAAGGCGAGTGACTATAACACTATGCTGATTTCATTATGTAATCTTTTTGAAAGTCATCACGTGCTTTTTGAAGGGGAATATAATAAAAATCAACTGTCAGATTTGCGTGAAGAAATTAAAAAGGCGAAAGAAGCTTAGATATTTCTGTAAAGCATAAATACATAAGAAAAGGCTCCTTGAAATGGTCTTAAAAAGCCAGTTTAAGGCGCATTTTTATAGCCTTGTCCGCTAGTATTCTGTAACACCGAATACAGATGGATATTGGCAGTCTGTTTTGAATTATAGCGCGTCATCGTCAATCGGAATACGTACAGTACTCCTCAATCCTGCGTCTTGCCTTGCGCTAAACACCCTTGCCGCTATCCTGGCGTTTTAGAGGGTACAGCATATTAGGTTTTTTTGAAAAGCGACTGAATCTCCGTCAGCTTCTTTTCGCAGTCGTACAGCCCCATTTCATAAATCAGCCGCAGGTGCTCCGGGTCCTTTTCGTAGCGGCTGGTGATGATCGGGCGGCTCGGGCGAATAATGACCGCCGCTCCTTCCAGCTCCTGTCTGCGGCAGACCTCCAGCTCTCTGTTGTAAACCTCCGGGCGCTTCATCATCGCGTCCACAAAGTTTGGATAATCGCCGTATTTTACGCGCAGAACAGAACGTGGAAATTCCGGTCTCAGGCTTTTTCGGTAGGTGCTGTCTCGGGTAAGTACAACTACATTATACCGGTTTCCGTCCAGAATAGAACGCTCAATTGGAATCGGCATCGCGCAGCCGCCGTCCAACAGCTCATATCCCTGATACGAAACAACATTGGAAACAAACGGCAGTGAGCTGGAAGCCTTTACAGGGGTAAAATCCTTGTCCATGTTTTCTTTATTGAAGAAGACTGCCTGTCCTGTTTTTAAATCGGTGGCGCCTACCTTTAGCTCCGCCGGGGAGGTAAAAAAGGTCTCGTAATCAAACGGAAGAAGGGTGCGCGAAAGCTCGCCGAAGATGAAGTCGAAGCCAAAGAGCGAACCGGTCCGGTTTAGATTTTCTACGCTGATGTACCGCTTGTCGGTAATATAATTGTAGAAAATATCAAAATTACGGTGCGGCTGCTTTGAGATATAGCTGAGTGCGTTGCACGCGCCGGCGGAAATGCCGTAAACCGTTGGGAATTCGATTCCGTGCTTTAATAGAACCTCCAGAACCCCGCTGGTATAGGCTCCCCGCATTCCGCCGCCCTCCAGAACAATGCCGATCGACATAGAAAAACACCTCGCTTTGCTTTTTTAATATTATAGAAAATATTATTCTTAAATTCAAGTATGTAACGTTACCGGGATACTAAAGGTCCGTCTGCCCCCGAAGGTCTTGCCGTCTGTTTTTTCCGAACCAATATTTCAGCAAATCATATACTGTAATAAAAGGGAAAAGGGGGAATTATGATGGATATGACAACCGCGCAGAAGCTCCAGATGTATATTGCGGCGGAGCTGGGAGACGCCGCACTTTACCGGGAGCTTGCCAATATAGCCGACAATGAAGAGGACCGGCAGCTTCTTCTGGAGTTTGCGGAGGATGAGCAGTCTCACGCGGAGGAATTCCAGCAGATATACCGGATGATGACGGGCAGAAGCTTTCACCCCTACGTGCAGCCTCCGGTGCTGCGGGGCACGTTCCGTGATGTGCTTCGTGAGCGGGTTCTGGATGAAAGCGGAGATTTCCGCAAATATGGTCTGCAATACATGGAAACACAGCGGAACAACCGGTTACGAGACGCCTATTACCGGGCAAGAACCGATGAAAATGTTCACGCCCTGCGCCTGCTTTATATGCTTAGCCGGTAATGAAAATCCGGTTTGGAGCGTTTCAGGCGAAGGCTTGTGCGGATAACAAATTTCTATTAAAAATGATAGGAAAGGCTGTGTTATGTTCTGTTGAAAAACAGAGGGATAGCCGATATAATAAAGAAAACGAATTGAGGCGGCGAGCCGGATTATTCAGGAGGAAGAAAGCATGGAATATATTGATATGGAAAAATGGCCGAGAAAAGAGCATTTTCATTTTTTTCAGGGGATGGATTACCCGCAGACAAATGTCTGCATGAATCTGGATGCGACGCGTTTTCTGGCATTTGTAAAGAAGAACGGGCTTTCCTTCTATTATGCCATGATTTTTGCCGCCACCCATGCCGCAAACGAGCAGGAAAGCTTTCGCTACCGCATTCGCGGCGACGGCGTCGTGCTGCATGAAAAGGTGCATCCCTCCTTTACCGATTTACCCGAGGGAAGCGAGCTGTTCAAATATGTCAGTGTGGAAATAGAAGACGATATGGCTGCCTTCTGCGCCCGCGCGAAAGAGGCTTCCGAACGCCAGAAGGAGTATCTGCCAAAGGATGTTCGGGACGACGTGCTTTATATCACCTGTTTGCCGTGGATTTCCTTTACCGCCCTGACTCACACGATGACTCTTGATAAGAAAGATTCCGTACCCAGAATTTCCTGGGGCAGGTATTTCAGCGAGGGAGAAAAGGTGCTGCTGCCGTTTTCCGTGCAGGTAAACCACGCGCTGCTCGACGGGCTTGAAATTGGAAAATACGTCAGCCTGCTTCAGGATTCCATGGATCGGCTTTCCTGATAAAATCAGAAGAACGGATAATGCAGCGTCACCCCGATGAGTCCCCAGCAGGTTCCCAAAATGGCTCCGGCAAGCACATCGCGGGGGTAGTGCATTCCCAGGTACATCCGCGTTATGCCGACCAGAAGGGCGGCGGTGTAAAATAAAACCAGTGTGGCAGAATGAACCTGAAAATACTGAACGAAGATGGTCGCCATATAAAACGCCTGGCTTGTATGCCCGCTTGGGAAGGATTTTCCCCGGGCGCGCGACCCGACCACCCTTACCCCGGAAAGCTTTGTAAACGGTCTTGACCGGCGGACAAGCACTTTAATCAGCTCTACGATCAGCCACAGGACAAGAGTACCAAAGATGAATTCATAGGATAGCTGGTGGTTTACAAAGAAGAACAGCGCAAGGGCGATTCCCATCGTGACAATTCCGTTGCCGAATTCGGTTATCATCTGCATCGCCCGGTCGAGCCACCGGGGTCGGGAACCGTGCATGTTAAAAAAATGAAATAAATAAGCGTCGATTTTCTGACCGGTTGCCCACACCAGTGAAACGGCAATCAGGCTGAATAGCAGCACCATGCCGACCAAAAGGGTACGTGCCCGCAGCAGCGATAAAAACCGCAGCCAGAAGGTTACGGGAACCAGATAGGAGAAAAGCGCGATCGCAATCCCGATTGGCGGCAGCCAGTAAACGGGTCGAATTCGCCTGACCGTATTTACTGCCGTGCAGGGTGTCATTTTTGTATTTCCGCTGTGCGGATTTCGATAAAATGTCGTCATGTTGATACAGCCTCTTGCGTTTCTGTTGAATTGCTCTGCTCGGGGTTCGGTGCCATGACTGCCAGAGCGCGGCGGTGTATTTCCACATGAACCGCGCCCTCCCCCAGGGCGGTGCCGTCCGCCATAACCGCCATGCCGGGATTGGTATCGATTTCCGCCCTGTGAACCCGGTAACGATGAATGCGCGGGTCTGTCAGGTCCTGCACCCGAGCTCCCTCCTTGAACGCGCAGCCTACCAAATCCAGCTTGGAAAGGCTAGAGCAGAGCAGGATATCCAGGTAGCCGTCACAGTACGCCAACGGGTCGCCGACCTGATAATGCCGCCCGATATACGGCATATTGGAAACCAGAACGACATGACCCGTGGTGATAATCTCCTGCCGGCCGTCCAGAAGCAGCTTGATCTTCGACGGCGCGCAGGTGGCAAACTTGGTCAGAAAATCCCCGATTTTATCGAGATGACCGTGTTGGATATCATCGCCGGAAGGAAACAGCGACGACATCAGACCGATTGAGCATATCTCAAGAAACGCGGTTTGTGTGTTTTCACAGATTACCATGCCGATATCAGCTTTTATTCGTTTTCCGTTTCTTAGAATGGATATGGCTTCGGATACGTCCGGAGGGATTCCCAGGCTGAGCGCGATGTTATTCTGCGTACCCATCGGGATAATTCCCAGAGTGGCTCTCTGCCCCTCGAGCGCTTTGGCTACCGCGTTTACGGTTCCGTCGCCTCCGCAGGCGGCAAAGAATCGAATCCCCCGGGAGACGGTTTCCTTCACCAGCGTAAAAAGATCGCTGTCCGTGCTCAGAATAAAAACCTCCGGCTTAAATTTCCAGGACTCCAGTTCTTTTACGATATCTGCCAGCTGTATCGGAGAATGGTTGGCTTCACCCGAAGCGGGGTTGAAAATCAGCTTGATCCGTTTATGGCGCTTGTCTGTATAATATGATTTGATATCCATAAGGAGCCCTTTCTCTTTCGTTTGCTGTTATTATTTGTCTCTTTCCATAAAATATGAAAAGGAATACGGGAGGTTTGGAAACGGATATTCCAAATTTACTTTTTTCAGCGGAAGCGGTATAATATAGCAATCGACGATAAAGAAAAGAAAATCGGCTGAAAAAGCAGGAGGAAGTACCATGATATCAATTGAACGGGTTAGCGTGATGAATATAGAGAACGCAATTCGCGGAGCAAGAAATCCGCTGAACAGCTGGGAGCGTTCCGACAGCTGTTTTGATGAAACTGGGAAATTTGTTCTGGGAGAGAACGATTTGAACCTTGCCCAGCGCCTCTGCGCCTCCGGCTCCGACCACCGCAAATTCATCCGCCAGATCTTTGTTTCAGCCGATATTACCGCGCCGCTTTACTGGTGGAAGGAATACGACACCTACAAGGTGAGCACGGTGGCAAATTCAACCAGTACCATGCACAAAATCCACAGTAACCCGTTCCGCCTGGAGGATTTCAGCTGCGACCGGATGAACCCGGAAACCCTCGTGTATTTTAAAACTCTTTTGGAGCAGCTTGAGAAGCTGCGGATTTCCTATAACGAAACAAAGGACAAAGCCTACTGGTACAGCCTGATTCAGCTTCTGCCCTCCAGCTATAACCAGATGAGGACCTGCACGTTCAATTATGAAAATCTGGTCAATATGTACCGTTCCAGAAAGAACCATAAGCTGGACGAGTGGCATGTGTTTTGCGACTGGGTCGAGCAGCTGCCTTATTCCAAAGAATTGATTACCTTCAGCCGTTAAATCCTACATAGTGATTCATCAAAGAGATTCGTTTCCAGGCTCAGCCAGGGGTACGAATCTTTTTTGCTTTTATTCGTCCATTCTTGTTATACCAAATGTATAAATGCAAATTAAAATACAATTAGAAGTAGAATAGGATACGATTTGAGGCTGTTTTAAGAAATTTTTTAAAATACCCCTTGCACATTACGTAACGTAATGTAATACAATAAGCCTTGTTAGGAGGTTAACGATGAAAAATACAAATGATTGTTTTTTCACAATCGGCGAAATGGCGGAAAAGTTCGGCATAACCGTAAGAACGCTCCAACATTACGACAGAACAGGTCTGCTCAAATCCGCCAGCAGCGAGGGCGGACGGAGAATGTATACACGCGGCGATATCTTAAAATTACAGCAGATATTGTTCCTGAAATCGTTTGGCTTTTCGCTGCAGGAAATCAAGAACATCCTGCTGAACAACGAGGCGTCGCTGAAACTTGAGCAGGTTTTTGAGCAGCAGCGCGAAATTCTGCTTGGACAAATCGACAATTATAATAAAATGGTAGATACGCTGAATGCGGTGATTACGGAAATGAAAACCGGCGGAGAACTCAGTGTCAGTAAGCTTATGATCATGATTGAACTGATGAAAAATGGCAATCCCTACCGTTTTATGGTCCGTTATTTTGGGGAAGATCAGCTGCGGGATTTGTCCAGGCGGTTCAGCACCCAGCAGGAATATAATCAATTTATGGAAATGACCAAAGGCCTGTTCGCAAGGGTGGACAGTTTGGAGCTGGAAGGTGCCGATCCGACAGGGGAAGCAGGGCAGAAGCTGGCGGAGGATTGGTGGAAGATGGTAATGACATTTACCAGCGGAGACCAAAAGCTGATAGAAACACTGTTTTCTGCGGGAATGGATATAAAAAACTGGCCCAATGAGACGGATTCTATGAAAAGCTCCTTTGCTCATTTCTTATCCAAAGCGCTCAATACTTATTTATTACGAAACGGAATAAAATTTCCGGAAAAGGGGGCAAATAAAAAATGACGGAAGCGACAGTATCTATTCAGGGACTGGTCAAACGGTATGGCTCCTTTACCGCGGTAAACGGGATCAATATCGAGGTAGGCCGCGGAGAGGTATTCGGTCTTTTGGGGCCGAACGGCGCGGGAAAAACTACCACGCTGGAATGCTTGGAGGGAATGCGGAAGGCTGACGGCGGCAGGCTGTCGGTTGCGGGCTGCGACCCGCAGACAGAAGAACGGAAGCTTAGAAGCAAACTCGGCGTACAGCTCCAATCATCGGCTCTGCCGGACAGCATTCAGGTGGGCGAGGCGATCAGTTTGATCGGCGCGTGGCACGGACGGCGCGAATGCAGAGATTTAATTGAGAAATTCGGAATGGAAGAGCTGCTGAAAAAGCAGTATAAAGGACTCTCTACCGGGCAGAAACGACAGCTCCACCTTGTCCTCGCTTTGCTGAATGATCCGGAAGTGCTGGTTTTGGATGAACCAACCGCAGGACTTGATGTTCAGAGCAGGGCGAAGCTGCATCAAGAGATTCGCTCGGTAAAGGGGCAGGGCGTTACGGTTTTACTTGCTACGCACGATATGGCGGAAGCGGAGGAGCTGTGCGACCGTATCGCGATTATGATTCACGGGAAGATTGCTGTTTGCGGAACGCCGGTGCAGGTAACGGCGGCTGGGAACAAGGATACCCATGTCCGGCTCCGTACGACCAATCATTCCCTGATGCCCGGCGGAGATGTCAAGGGAGCGAAATTTGTCGCGGGCAGGGACGGCTATCTGGAATGGGATTGCAGTGATGTCGCTGCCTGCGTTACGGAACTGCTGAACCGGGTGCAGAATGCCGGCGATACCGTGGAAGACCTGCGCGTGGAGCGTCCCACGTTGGAGCAGCGCTTCCTGGAGCTTGTAGAAGGAGCTGAAAATTAATGAGAGCATTTTTGAAGTATCTCTCCATACAGTTTAAACTGGATATCAGAGAAAAGGGTACCCTTTTAAATTACTATCTTGTACCGCTGATATTTTACCTTATCATGAGCTCTGTTTTTTCATCAATCACTCCAATGATGAAACCGACTCTGGCTGCTTCCATGACTATTTTCGCGATTACACTGGGCGCGATTATGGGTTCACCGATTACCATAATCAAAATGCGTGAATCCGGAACCTTCCGTGCATTTAAGGTCAACGGCATATCTGGTTTAACGGTAATGCTTGTTCAGGCGGTAAGCACCTTTCTGCACTTGCTTCTGGTTTCGTTGATTATCTATATCGTTTCTCCGCTGGCGTATCATTCTGACATTCCCAAGTCGCCCGAATCCTATTTCCTAATATTATTCTTCTTTCTTTTGGCCAGCATTGGCATCGGATTGTTTATCGGAGTTGTTTCCCGCAGCCAGTCCTTTGCTACGATGTGTTCTATGGCTGTCTTTATGCCGACCATCATTTTGAGCGGCATAATGTTTCCCGCGAACATGCTTCCGGCACCTGCAATGTGGTTGGGTCGCATTTTCCCTTCTACACATGCTTTGCAGTCTTTTTTTGGATTTGCCTACCAAATGAATACGGATATCAATGCGGGTCTCAGTCTTGCCATTGTTGCCGGTATCGGTCTTCTGATGTTTTTGCTCGCTGCCTGGCAGTTTAGCAATATTCGAAAGAGCGAGCAGAGTTAAGGTTCTAAAAAATAAATTTAAAATGTAAAGCTTTCTTATTGAAATAAATGCTAAAATATGGTATTATGTTTCACAAGATAAAGCAAAGGCGCTTTTGGGATTTAATCCTGAAAGCGCCTTGTATTTTTTTATCCAAAAGGATGATGACGAATGGTGACCTACCGGCATAAGGATTTTCTGGAATTCATGCCCCATGTTAAAAAATACAGCAGGAGCATCTCTGCGCTCAACGACCAATGGGATAATGTAAAGCTGCTGTGTGAAATCGACTGCCCCGTACAGTCCAAAAAAATACTGCCCAGCATGGCGGTAATTCAGGACAGCTTTTATAATTTGCAGGAAGAGCTTATTGACACCCTGATCACGGAGACGCTTAATAAAATGGAGCAGAAAACCGTATCCAAGGCGCAGGTGGCCGTAGATATTCTGATTCGGAATCTTTACGAACGAACAGCGGATGTCGGGTTTTTAGCGACGGATGACGAAATTCGCCGTTTTGTCAGCAAGCGCGAGAGAACGCCGGAGGATCAGGCATATATCATGAACCGCCTGCGCGAATATGTCGCGAAATATTCTGTATATGAAGAAATTGTTATTCTGGATAAGGATTTCAACGTGCTGGCAAACCTTAATCAGGCGAATCCCATTGCGGGAACGCGGATTTCCGACCCGCTTTTGGAGGAAACGCTCACCACAAACGAAAGCTTTGTTGAAACCTTTCAGCAGTCTCCGCTTCAGGCAGGCAAGAAAAAGGCACATATCTTTTCCTGTAAAATAATAGGAGAAGGCACGGAGGAGATTGTCGGCGTAATCTGCCTGTGCTTCCGTTTTGAAAACGAAATGCAGGGTATTTTCAAAAAGCTGTGCACCGATTACGACGGCTCTGTCATTTTAATCCTCGATGAAAAGAATACGGCAATTGCCAGCAGCGACGCAAATCATGTTCCGGAAGGCATTCAGGTTGAGCCGGTGGGAGAAGGGAAAGACGGTGTTGTGTATTACCGCGGTCTGGAATACATTGCGAAAACCATACCGACGCAGGGGTATCAGGGATACTTCGGTTTGGGCTGGAAGGGTCATGTGATGATACCGCTGAAGCTCGCGTTCAAGGAAAAAGCCGCCCTGAGCGGCGGCGACCCACAAATTATGAGCGGTCTGATGAATAAAGCGGATTCTTTCTCCAAGGAGCTCAACGGCATTGTGGGTAAAACACAGGAGATTAACCATTCGCTCAAGCGTATCGTTTACAACGGGCAGATTCTGACCAAGGCGGATGACCTCAACGGTGAGTATTACAAGCTGAAGCCCCTGCTCGGCTCCATCGGCAAAATCGGGAGCGGTATCAGCCAGCTTTTCGAAAAATCTATCCAGAATCTTTTCACCACGGTTATCACAACGAGCCTGTTGGATGAGAGCTTTCTGGCTTCCCTGTGCATCGATATTATGGACCGCAACCTCTACGAACGCTCGGACGACTGCCGGTGGTGGGCGCTGAATTCCACCTTCCGCACGATCATGGCGCACGAGGAGCTTACGGATACCGACCGGGCGAAGCTGACCAAAATTTTGTCCTATATTAACAGCCTGTATACCGTTTACAGCAATCTGTTTCTGTTTGATAAAGGCGGCAGAATCGTTGCGGTTTCCAACCCCGAGCGCAGCGGAGATATCGGAAAAGTACTCGATGACAGCTACGTCCGCCGCGTTCTGAACAATGCGCACGAAAACAAGTATTTTGTTTCCCATTTTGCCGCGAGCGATCTTTATAATAACCGCCACACCTATATTTACAGCGCCTCGATTACGGATATTTCCAACAGCAGGCTTACCGTGGGTGGAATCGGAATTGTATTTGACAGCGAATTTCAGTTTGAAGCGATGCTCAGGGATTCCATCAAGTCAAAGGAGGGCTCGTTTGCCCTGTTTGCAACCCGGAGCGGAAAGGTGATTTCCTCCATCGGCAAAGCGCTGCAACCGGGAAGTAAGGTCAGACTGCCGCAGGAGCTGCTTGAGCTGGAAAACGGCGCTTCGGCATCGCAGGTTATGATTTACGACGGCTGTTACTACGCTGTGGGCTGCGGCTGTTCTTCCAGCTACCGCGAGTACAAGAGCAGCGATGGCTACAAAAATGATATCCTTGCATTTGTATTTGAAAAGCTTGCCGATTACGAGGAGGACAGCGCGGCGGTTTTAAAGCTTTGTACTGTGGAGCAGTCCGACATCGATTTGGAGGAGAACAAACCGCACCAGAAGCTGGTAACCTTCCGGATAAACGACCAGCTGTTTGCCCTCGAGCAATCCGCTGTGGTGGAAGCGGTCGACGCCGGGAGCATTATTCCGATTCCCGGCAAAAACAGGCTGATTAAGGGTGCGGTTTTCTATAATGATTCTTTTGTCGCGGTGGTGGATACCCACGCGATGTTCGGAAGGCTGGACGGCGAATCCGGTACTGTCTCTCATTTGCTGCTCGTAAGACCGGATGAAAACGCGCTGATTGCTCTTGAGGCGGATGAGCTGAACCATGTTCTCGAAGTGAATCGAAATGACGTCAGACCAGTGCCGGAAATCGGAGGAAGCTCCTCCTCCGTCGATGGAATCGTTACCTTCCCGAACGCTGGAAATCAGGCGATGCTGGTCATCAACCCGCAGACCCTGATTCAGAAGCTTGAACAGAATTCTCTAAGCGACGACTGGGAGGAGCTGCTTCCGCTGCTCGAAAAAATGAGGGCGGAAGAAAAACCGGAATAATAGAATATAAAGCAACAAAAATCAGGCTGGGATAATCTCAGCCTGATTTTTTAAAAGAGGGATATGAAAAGAGTTAAGGAAAATCAAGCAAAGGGGTTCTCGTTGTGGTAAAGAAGGCCCTTGGGGCGGTTGAACTCGATGTCCTCGACGCCGAGGTAATCCAGCAGGGTGTACAGGGCCTTGCCATAGTGACCAAAGGCGACCGCGCCGTGGTGCGGATAGCGTTTGGCGATTAGTACGTAGCGGTAGAAGCGCTTCATTTCGGGAATCGCGAAGATTCCGATGCCGCCGAAGGAACGGGTGCCAACCGGAAGAACCTCACCCTCCGCGACATAAGCGTGCAGGGAGGTGTCCGCC
>JAEZWL010000083.1 GCA_023420245.1 Bacillota bacterium
GGAAAAATGGTTAGGGATATCACGCTCGGGCAGTATTTTCCGGCAAAATCCTTTCTACACCGGCTTGACCCCCGCGTCAAGCTTGTTCTTACCTTCGTTTATATCGTTCTGATCTTTGTTGCGGCTAATTTTCAAGGTCTGCTGTTGATGGCGGCGCTGATTTTTGGAATCCTGCTGCTTTCGGGCGTTCCCTTAAAGCAGTATTTTAAAAGCTTGAAAGCGATTTTCTTCGTTGTGGTCTTTACCTCGGTGCTGAACCTGTTTTACGGCGGAGGTCATGCGCTCTGGCGCTGGGGCTTTCTTCAGATTACCGACGGCGGCGTATCCAATGCCATTTTTGTTACCATCCGCATTGTCAGCCTGATTCTGTTCAGCTCCGTGCTGACCTTCACCACATCGCCGACCGAGCTGACGGACGCGCTGGAACGGATTATGAAGCCGCTCAAGGTGCTTCACATCCGCGTACATGAAATTGCAATGATGATGACGATCGCGCTCCGCTTTGTGCCTACGCTGCTGGAGGAAACCGACAAGATTATGAGCGCGCAGAAGGCAAGGGGCGCCGATATGGAAAGCGGGGGATTGATGCAGCGCATTCACGCACTGATTCCGGTCTTAATCCCGCTGTTTGTCTCCTCCTTTCGCCGGGCTTATGATCTCGCGATGGCGATGGAGTGCCGCTGCTACCACGGCGGCGAGGGGTGCACCAAGATGAAGGTGCTCCGCATGACCTCCCGCGACACCATAGCGATGGTCGGTACGCTCGCGGTCTGTGCGGCAGTGGTGTTTTGCAGCGTTTACTTCCCGGCGGCAATCCGCTGACAAGGGTTGAAGCGATGAGAAATTTACTTTTGACCATCTCCTATTACGGGGCGAATTACCACGGCTGGCAGATTCAGCAAAACGCGGTCACGGTGCAGCAGGTATTTCAGGAAGCGCTTTTTCAGGTGCTCGGGCAAACGCCGGAGATTAAGGGCTGCAGCCGGACGGATTCCTTTGTTCACGCCAGGCAGTTCTGTATCAGCCTGAAAACGGAGCACGCCATTCCCTGCGAGCGTCTGGTGGGTGCGCTGAACCATTTTCTGCCCGAGGATATCGCGGTGCTGGGCTGCCGGGAGGTTTCGCTTGATTTTCACGCCCGGTATTCCTGTGCCGGCAAGGAATATGTTTACCAAATCTGGAACAACCCCATCCGGGACCCGTTTCTGAACCGCCGTGTTCTGCATTATTGGTACGAGCTGGATGAAAAACGGCTGGGCGAGGCCGCTTCCTTCTATCTGGGCGCGCACGACTTTACTTCGTTCTGTACGCTCGACGCCCGTGACCGGGGCGACCTGACGCGCACCGTTACCAAAGCCGAGGTAACGCGCGAGGGAGATATGGTTCTGTTCACGGTTGCGGCAGACGGCTTTCTGTACAATATGGTACGCATCATGGTCGGCACGCTTTTGCGGGTCGCGCAGAAAAAGCTGGAGCCGCCGGATATCAAACGGATTATCGAGGCAAAGGACAGAGGCGCCGCAGGACCGACGGCTCCGCCTTGCGGCTTATACCTGAACCGGGTTTATTACGAGGATGTGAAATAAGATGCCATTGAGCGGAGAGCGTTACGACACGACAGAAATCGATTTATCCAGGCATCAGGCGCAAACGGAGCGGAAGCGCAAGAAGCGCCGCCGCAGGAAGGAGCGCCGTGTTCCCGGCTGGGTTTACCGCGTCATCATCATTCTGATACTTTGCGTCGTCGGGATGCTGCTCTGGTTTAACCGCAGCAATCTGACGCCCTCCAACATCGTGGAATGGATTCAAACGCAGGTGGTCGGCATGGGCATCGGCGACGGTTATCCGGCTAAGATAAGCGGAACGTCCGTAATGCCGGGCAATTTTAAATCCTCAAACCGGCAGCTTGTCATCGCGGGGGATACGGAGCTTACGGTCCTCAATACCACGGCAAAGCAGATTTTCAGCCGGCAGCACAGCTTTACCAATCCGGTGCTCAAGGCAAACGGAACCCGCGCGCTTGTCTATAATTTGGGTGGCAGGGGATATCAGCTGGAGGCGCAGAGCCGAACGCTGGTGAAAAACAATGCCGACCAGAATATTATTGCCGGCGCGCTTGCCTCGAACGGAAACTTCGCGCTGCTTACTGAGGCGGACGGCTACCGGGGCTGCCTGACAGCGTATACCCTTAACAGCCAGATCATCTTTCGCTACTGGTTCTCCGATTATTATCCAACCGCAGTGGCGCTGAATCCGCAGGGAACCAAGGCTGTTGTAACGGGCGTTTCCGCACAGGACGGTGCCCTTGTGTCTGCGGTGTATCTGCTGGATTTCAGCAGAACGGAGACGGTAAAACCATTTGCCGTCTATTCGGAAAACATGATGATCGACGCCTTCTACGGTGAGGACGGCACGGTTGTGGCGGTCGGCGACAAAATGACAGCGATCATTAACGCGTCCTCCCGTACCAAGACAAATTTTGATTATCAGGGACTTCTGCTCTCCGCATATAATGTGGATGGAGGAAGAACCGCACTGAGTCTTTCCCCCTATGCAAACGCGGAAAGCGCCAGACTGGTCGTTCTGGATAAAACCGGTCGGGCGGCGGTTTCCCTGAATACCCGGCAAAACATAAAATCTGTTTCTCTTTACGGGGATGCGGTTGCCGCTCTCGCAAACGGCAAGGTTGATTTTTATTCCGCCACTACGGCGGCTTCGCTCGGACGCTGCGACGCGGGCGGCGATGCCAAAGCCATCGCGTTGAACGATGAAAGCTCGGTGTATATTCTTGGTGTTTCCGAAGTAAGGTTTGGTAAAATCGGGTAAGTTTTCCCGGGGAATTTTTTTCGGAAGATCGCGGCCGCGTGACTTCTTTGCCTCCCGAAGGCAATATAAAATTGCCTTATAAATCTTTTTATGATATATTATTAGATAGGCATGGATTATGATGTGTGGCAGGAGGGTAAAGTGGGTACGATACTGGATATCATCTTATGCGTGGTTGTGCTTTGTTTCATGATCCCCGGCTTCAAAACGGGGCTTGTCCGCTCACTGGTTGGGTTTGTCGGATCAATTATCGCCGTCGCCGCGTCTGTTTTGCTCGCCAACCGATTGATTCCCTACGTCAGCGCCTTCCTGTTTCATACAGAGTCGCCTGACTTGCTGAATTACGCCATTGCGAGAGTGGCTACCATGGCGCTGGTGTTCGTCATGTTCCAGATGCTGGTGCGTCTTGTGGCCGGCGTGCTCGACGCCGTGTTCAAGCTGCCTGTGCTTCATCAGACCAACTCACTGCTCGGCGGTGTGTTCGGCTTGCTGAAGGGCGTGCTCGCGGTATTTATCCTTTGCGCCGTTTTACAGCTTACGCTTCCGCTGATTACGGCAAAATATCCGTCCGTTACGCAGAAGAATATCGGTCAGTCCCGCATTTATCAGTATATTTATGTCCATAATCCTGTGTATAAGCTGTTTGAAGCGCAAATTTAGTATGAGGTAAATTGAGAATGAAAAACCGGAATAAGAATATTAATATACCAAACGGACTTTCTGTTTTACGAATCATTCTAGTTGTTCCTTTCATTTATTATTTTAACAATGACAAAATTTTTCCCGCAGCGGCAGTGCTGGTGGTTTCCGGCATTACCGACCTTTTGGACGGCTGGATTGCCCGCAGGTTTAATCAATTTACCGAGCTGGGTCAAATGCTGGATCCGCTTTCCGACAAGCTTACCCAGGGCGCAGTCGCTGTCTGCCTCGCGGTAAAACAGCCGGCGCTGATTCCGCTTTTGGCGATATTTATCGTCAAAGAGATTACGATGGTTGCCGCTGCCTGCATCCTCATTCGCAAGCGTAAAAAGCCCAGCGGTGCCAAATGGTACGGCAAGGTTGCGACCACCCTGTTTTACGTTTCGTTTACCGTGATCGTCGCGTTAAAGCGAATTTGGGGAATCGAAAACTTTGCGGTTACCGTAACGCTGCTTGCGATTACGGCTGCTTTTATGATTTACGCCTTTGTTCAGTACGCCAAAACCTACAGGGATATCTGGCGCTCTGACGACCCAAAATATGCAATGGATATGCATAAGGTAATCAGTAAAAAATACGAAAATAAGTAAGTTGATATATTGAATTTTAGGAAGAGAAGAAGTGTTGTAGCCTATGATGTGTTCTAGATGCCATAAGAGACCGGCGGGCGTGTTCATCTCGCCTACGGTCGATTCCAAGGAAAGCCGGGGGCTTTGCCTTGTTTGCGCAAAAGAGCTTGGAATCAAGCCTGTAAATGATTTAATGGAAAAAATGGGGATTACCGAAGAACAAATGGAAGCGATGGAGGCGGAGCTCAACGAGCTCATGTCCACGCAGGAGGACCCACAGGAGGAAGGGGAGAGCGAAGACGGGTTTGTACCCGGCGGAGCCGCGACCTTCCCGTTTCTTCAAAATATATTCGGCGGCAGCGATAAAGAGCCGGTGCACGGCAGTGAAACTGCAAAAAAAGAGAAAAAAGAAAAGCCGAAAACCAAACGAAAACATCTGGACTCCTATTGTACCAACCTGACCGCGAAAGCGAAAAAAGGCGAAATAGACGTAATTATCGGGCGTGAAAAGGAAATCTCGCGCGTCATTCAGATTTTAAGCCGACGCACCAAAAACAATCCCTGCCTCATCGGGGAACCGGGCGTCGGAAAAACCGCCGTAGCGGAAGGGCTCGCGCTCCGCATCGCGGAGGGAAGCGTACCCGCCCGCCTGAAGAAAAAGGAAATTCATCTCCTCGATTTAACCGCTCTGGTGGCGGGAACGCAGTTCCGGGGGCAGTTTGAAAGCCGCATCAAGGGCTTGGTGGACGAGGTAAAAGCGGAAGGAAACATCATCCTCTTTATCGACGAGGTACACAACCTTGTGGGCACAGGGGACGCGGAAGGGTCGATGAACGCCGCTAATATTTTGAAGCCGGCGCTCTCCCGTGGGGAGATTCAGGTAATAGGAGCAACCACTTTTGTGGAATACCGCAAATACATTGAAAAGGACGCCGCGCTGGAACGCCGCTTTCAGCCGGTAACGATCGGAGAACCGTCCATTGAAGAAACCGTCGATATCGTGACGGGAAGTAAATCTTACTGCGAATGCTATCACCGCGTTCGTGTTCCGGAAAAAATTATCCGCCGCGCCGTGGTATTGTCTGAGCGATACATCACAGACCGTTTTCTGCCCGACAAGGCGATTGACCTGCTCGATGAATCCTGCGCCTGCGCCGCTCTCCGCAACCTGCCCATGGCGGACTATGACACCGCCAGCTTTGAGCTGGAAAAGCTGAAGGGGCAGGAAGAAGAGATGACCGCCGATGGGATTGAGCCGGACTACGAGAAGCTGGCGGAAATCCGGACGGAGATTTCCCGGCTGGAGCAAAAGACAAAAGAGCTTGGACCTGCCGCGCTCAGCTCTGAGGTGGAGGAAAAGGACATTGCCAAGGTGATTGAGCTTTGGACGGGGATTCCCGCAAGCAGAATACAGGAAAACGAGCTGAAAAAGCTTTCTGATATTGAAAACACGCTCAATACTAAGATTATCGGACAGTCGGAAGCGGTTACCGCCGTATCCTCTGCCATCCGCCGCAGCCGGGTACAGCTCAGCCCGCGCCGCCGCCCGGCCTCGTTCATATTTGTCGGTCCGCCCGGAGTCGGAAAGACGGAGCTGGTCAAGGTGCTCTCTAAGGAACTGTTTGACACGCCCGAAACCCTGATTCGGTTGGATATGGCTGAATTTATGGAGAAGCACTCGGTCTCCCGTATCATTGGCTCGCCGCCGGGCTACGTCGGCTACGACGAAGCCGGTCAGGTAACGGAGAAGGTTCGCCGCCGCCCGTATTCCGTGCTGCTGTTTGACGAAATTGAAAAGGCGCACCCGGATGTGATGAACATTCTTCTCCAGATTCTTGATGAAGGTCGCATTACCGACGCGCACGGGCGCACCGTGAATTTTGAGAATACCGTAATCGTGATGACCTCCAACGCGGGCAGCGAGAAAAAGGAGGGCACGCTGGGCTTTGCAAAAAGCGAAGCGGATGTGACCAAAGAAAAAGTAATGAAGGCTCTGTCGGACTTTCTGCGTCCCGAATTCCTCAGCCGGGTAGATGAAATCATTGTCTTCCGGTCTCTCAATACAGACGACTTTGAGTCCATTTCCCACCTTATGCTGGATGAGTATGTCGGCACCCTGAAGGAGCGCGGCATTTTGTTAACCTACGATCCCAAAGCCACCCGCTGGCTTGCCGAACACGCGGTGGGCGGCAAGAGCGGTGCCAGAGACCTGCGGAACCTGATTCGCAAACAGGTAGAGGATAAAATCGCTTCGCTGATTGTGGAAAACCACGACGATGTGATTACCGGCATTTCTGTTACCGCAGATGAAAAAGACGGGATACGATTAGACGTTTTAAAATAAATTATGACATTTGGCTGGATTCCCTCAATTTAACCATTGACATTTACCATTGGACTATGCTACAATTATAGCCGTCGCTAAAATGCGAGTGTAGTTCAATGGTAGAACTCCAGCCTTCCAAGCTGGTCGTGTGGGTTCG
>JAEZWL010000092.1 GCA_023420245.1 Bacillota bacterium
CCGCCATATGAAGCGGTACAAGCTGGGTGATGCGTCCGTCCTTGGCTATAACAAAGTGAGAAGAAATATAGCTGGTGGATAATTGCTCCCAGGCGATTGTTCCGGCATAGGTTCCGTCTGCGATGTGATATACCATTACATCAGGTATCCACATTTTCCCGGTTTTATCCTTGCGCTCTGTCTGGTTAGTCGTTGTTTTTTGAGCAATCATTCTCCTTGCTCCCCGTTTCCTGCCGTAACTTTTTCGGCTACCTTATTCAACTGTGTTTTAGCGTAGGCCTCTACGCTGTCAAACACGGTCTGGACAATATTTCCGATCATCGCGCGGGTAATAACCGGCTTAAAAGCAGCGGGTACCAGCGCGAAAAGTTTTTCTACCGCACATTCGAATTTAGCGCCTCCCGCATTGGTCACATCTTTATATTCTGTTTCAGCTTCTGCAATAACACCGGCCGCTTTTTCCTTCAGGGTATCTTTGGTTTTCCAATACAAGGATAACCCGCCCAGTAAAACGTACCCGGCAATTTTTAAAATTTCAATCATTAACTCAGTAGACATTGTGACACTCCTTTGCAATGATTTACGAAATAGTTTCTTTTTCCTTCCGCCATGAAAGGAGAAATCAGATTACTGATCATTAGCCATAGTATAACAGGCGGCGCCGGAGTAAAGTTCGCCTATACTCCAATATCCAATATACGCGACGCACCGTCATCTTGCCAATTCTGTAATCATCTTTGCGATTACATCTTTTTTGCATCAATTTGCACACCCGCCTTTCATTCATACCGCTCAGAAAACACATTTTTTCCGTTTAATGATAAAATTCACAAAATATCAAAAAAACGGCTTCCCATCCCCATGCGTTTGGGAACGGGAAACCGCTTACGGCGTATTCAATTATAAAGAGGAACCGTATTTTATTCCCACTCTTTTTTGGAGCTTTACTTAACACATTTTATTTAGCTATTATTGCTCCTGATGCTTTGATTATCTAATGTCTCCGTATTATCCTGTGTCAAAAAGCTCCTGTTATCATTTCGTTATCATGTGTGATAACTCCGATATTTGTACCGTGGATAATACTCAAGTGGTATGTGAGTATTATAGCATTCTAAGGTAGAAAGCTCAATTACATTTTTCCGGGCGATGACGTCTAATTATGTGGAAGGCTTCTGTCGTTCATTCTTGACATTGACGTCCAGTTTGGGCACTGAATAATTTTACAAACCATGAACAACATCTTGACCAAGAATCTTTTTACGCATTTTCCAATCAGGCATATAAATGCTTAAAAAGTCATAAAACTGCTTGCTGTGATTAGGATAGATAAAATGAACCAATTCGTGGAGAATAACATAATCAATACACGCAGGTTTTGCCTTAACTAAATATTGATTGAATGTGATTGTCTCTCGTTTTACACTGCAACTTCCCCATAAAGTTCTCATTTTTCTGAGTTGAATTTGAGGAAGGGGTTTGCCGTATTTTTTTATGATAGGATAAAACTCCTTAACACGACTTTCCAAAAATGCAAGGCTTTCTTTTCTCCACCATGTTTCAAATTGTTTCAACAACTTGTTTTGATCATTTGGATTTTTATTTCCTATGCAAATATTTCGCCCTTCACGATAGATGTAGTTTTTTGAACTTTCAGAAACAGCAAAAATCAAATCTTCTCCAAACATTCTAATTGAAAAGCCGTTTCGTATTTCATTGGTGGATGCATATCCTGTTGTTGCAGCAAAAAGGTCGATTTTTCGTTCAATCCATTCAGATTTTTGATTCAGGTATTTTATAACCCATTCACCTGAAATACTATCAGGTACCGAGAATTGTACTGATTAATCCGGGTATACTTTTAATCTGCAAGTCTTCATCTGTTTCCTGTCGATTTTTACGAAGATTGACTTGCCGGAAGAAGGTAAGAAAATTGAAACGCTTTCCATATTAGTATACCTTCTTTGCAACCATCAGTATTTCATCAATAATGATATCTATTGTATCAAGAGACCAATCCAGTTCATTCTCTTCAAGATAGTCAAACAGCAAGTCATCCAATTCTTTTTTTATATTGCGATGCACTATCACATTATCTCGCCAGTCATGCTTGGCATTCGAAGAAACTACATGCTTGATATCTAATGCCAATTGGCAAGAGATTCGGCGTTAGTGTGTTCTGTCACTCCAGTTGCTTTCTTCACTCCACTGCATACTGCCCCAAAGAAATTTTTTGCGTCTCCGTCATCCATCATAACCTCGGGATAGTCGACTGAGCTTCTGCCGGCGCGATAGTCTTCTGCCAAGTTTTCCATTGCAGAGAGGTATTTTTCGCGGTCTCGTTCCGCCATATAATCCTGAATGGTTTTCTGGATACGCTCCTTAAAGGTCATATATCGGATAGGGTCTTCATAACGTGAAGTTTCCAACACTTCTACTTGCCTTGTTTGAATAGCCTCGGCTTTTGCTTCATTTGACCCGAGTCTGGCCAACTGTTCCTCCATTTTATCCTTATTCAGAATGTCTAAAGGTTCAATGACGATTTTAGCATCTTCTGCGTTTACATATGTGTTAAGAAGGTGACGTATTCCGTCTTCATATTTCGAGAAATCCACGCTGTCATTAAAGCGCAAAGACACACTGTCTTTTAGCTTCTTGAAGAACAAATAATCCTTTCTGTATTCTTCGGCTTTTTTGTCACCGACTGCTTCATATAACTCATAGTTCGAGAACATAAAGTCAACCAATTTGGCGAACGCTGACAGCTTCTCATAAAAGCCTTTTCGGACAACAGTGTCTCGGAGCCGTTCCTGCCAAATATTCGCTGTAGTTTCGTTTTTAGAAATGCCTTCAAAAATTTCCCACAGGTTCTGATGTGCTTTCTCCAGACGTCCTTTTTCGCCCAGTACAGCTGAGATGGCATTCTCAATTTCCGACTGCTCAAAAGTATTCATTCCAGATTGCTCATCAGAATACAAATCAAGTGCAGAATTCAACTTTTTGAATATTCCGATATAGTCAACAATTAACCCGAAATCTTTATTGTCGTACACGCGGTTAACACGTGCGATAGCCTGCAACAATGTGTGATCCTGCAATTTTTTGTCCACATAAAGGACTGCAGCAACAGGAGCATCAAAGCCGGCTAATAGCTTGTCTTTTACGATCAGCAGATCTATCGCGCCCTCCGGATCGACAAATTCTCCGGTGACAGAATCCTCGTATGCGTCATAGTTGTTTTTGTAGAGGGGATCGACTTCTTTTCGGAAGAAGTCTCCGATTATCTTCAGAGTTTGCGGCGTGTTTTCTTCGTCGTCGCCTTCTTTGGCATTGTTGGGAGTAATAACGACCGCAGGGGTTATGCCACCGAGATCACGAAGCTTATAGAACATTTCCACTGCAGCCGCACGGGAAGAACAAGTCAAGATGGCTTTGTAACGCTTTGGCTTAACATAGTTCAGAAAATGCTCGTGCAGATCGAAAGCAATCATATTAAGCCTTGGCTCGGTCTGTGCCAAAGCGACGAAACGACTGTATTTTGTTTCGAGATCCTTTCGAGCTTCTTCCGACAAGCCAATTGTAATGTGTTTCAAATGGTTATTGATCTGCTCACTTGTAACGCTCTGCGGAACGACCCGTCCTTCGTATACAATCGGAACGGTGACTTTATCGTCAATGGCGTCCTGGAGAGTATACTTGTCAATCAGAGGACCAAACTTGTCATAGGTGTTCTTCGATTTTTCGATGTTTCTTTTATCACCTTTTGAGGGCGTTTTAATAAGCGGAGTACCGGTAAAAGCGATTTTTGCGGCGTTGGGCAGAACCTTGTTCATGTAAAGGTTCAGTCTACCATATTGAGTTCTGTGTCCTTCATCGATAAATAAATAGATGTTAGAATCAGGGTTACAGTATTCCTGCTTGACTGCCGCTTCAAACTTGTTGACAAGTGAGGTGATAACGGTGTTTCCTTCGTCATCAAGCAGTTCGATTAAACCCTTGCCGGTTTTGGCGCGATGAGGCCTCATTTGCGTATGAATAAAGTTATCCCTAATCTGCTTATCAAGGTTAATTCGGTCAGTTACCATGATAAAACGTAGTTTTTTAATGGGACTGTCCTTTTTCATGCTTTCGCGAAGAATGATCTTCGTCAGCATAATCATCGTAATCGTCTTCCCGCTGCCCTGTGTATGCCACACAACGCCGTTGCTTGTGTTGGCGCCATCTTTCAGCAAAAGACGATCCATGCACTTTTTAACGGCAAAATACTGCTTATATCGGCATATCTTTTTCACATTGTTGTCATAGACGATATAATTGCGGATGATGTCAAGCAGACGCTCCGGATGAAGTAGAGAAATCAACGCACGGTCCTGTTCCTTTACAGTACCATCCGGCGAACATTTCTTGCACCATTCGTTCAGCCAGACCTTATCGTCCTCATGCCACGAGACAAAATATTTGGCAGGTGTGCCACAACTACCGTATAAAACTTTATTCGGATTGACCGCCAGAACAAGCTGAGAATACTGAAAGAGTTGGGGGATATAGTCGTTTCCCCAGTTGCGTATATATCCGGGAAACAATACTTTTCAGGTGACAGATGAATTCGATGTTGAACGTTCAAACGGGAAATTTGCCCGTCCGGATATTGTCGTTTTAATCAACGGAATTCCAATCGTTGTCATCGAGTGCAAAAAGTCCGGCGTGGATGTGATGGAAGGCGTCACACAGAGTCAATAAAGCTGATGTCAAATGACTGCTTTGTGCCGTCCGGAAGCGTTTCCTCAAGGCTCTTCCCGGAGCACAGCATATCGGAAATCTCTTTATTCGCGGCGTAAAGTCCCGCCACGGGTTGAATATTCAAGGAACGGATGGCAGAGGCAATAGACCCGCCGGAGAAAAAGCGAATCTCGTTGCCGAAAGGATATGTGCGCTTGCTGAGAAAAAACTGCAATTCATCCTCAAATAACACAGCTTTTCTCGACCCGCGCTTCGCTTCTGCGCCACTGCGCGGGACAATGGTATATCCTAATTTTTCAAGCACTTTTAATGCCCGATCTTGTGATTCGGGTCGTTCATTGAATATTTGGTGGTTAGGCATCGGTTTTTCCTCATTCCCGTGTAATAGCTTTGAGTTGTGATTTTGTTCTGCTTTTTAGCGAATCTGCCATCGCCATTTTACATAAAATATCCCTTATCGTTGTATCGAGCTCACTACCCGCAGAATAATCTGCCGGCAGAATGAAATCTACTCTTTGGTGATCCAATAGACTTTCAACCTTACTCTTTTTCCCTTTTGTAAATACTGCAACGGAGTAACCTCCATTCGCCTTTACTAATTTCATGCAAGGCACATCAGTAAGCCTGTCTCCAATGTAAATCATGTTTCTGAAAGGAACTGGACGATCATCCTCTGGGGTGTATTTATTTAGTTCCTCATCTTTGGATATATCAAGAATCCCTTTGTTTATACGAAACAGGAATTGAGTTTTAGTTGTATAGTTGACTGCGTTTTTGGGCCAGCACGCGACATTGTTTTCATCATATAGGAATTCACATGCAAAAACTTCTCTGAAGAATTTGAATATGGTTGATCCTTCGATAATTTCACGTAATCCTGATGAAATAATATAGTGCTCAATTGTAACGCCCAAGTCTTCACCAATGCTCTCGCTTTACTTCACGGGAACCCTCTGTTTGAACTTGTAAGTATTTCTTACAAGTTGAGGTTTCTTCAAGTTCTCCGTCTTGATAGATGTTCTTGATATGCAAAGTAATGTTCTGGGGGGTCGTCTGATACAGTTCTGCAATGGTTTTCTGCGTCATCCATACAGTATCATCCGAAAAATAGGCATCTATTTTTGTGTCGCCCTTCTCGGTTTGATAAATAAGAATTCTTCCGGATTCGCTGATTTCGTTACTCATAATCCGAGCTCCTTAAGGTATTCTTCCATTTGTGACTCTGCTTCGGCAATCTCCAATTTCAATCGGGCAATATTGCCTCTCACCTCGTCAATGTCAACAAGTTTTTCTTCCTCAAAAGTGTCCACATAGCGGGGGATGTTAAGGTTATAATCATTGAATTTGATTTCTTCGAGTGTTGCCACATGGGCAAACTTGTCAATATCCCTACGCTCATGGAATGCTTTTATAATCGCATCAATGTGCTTCTGCTCCAGGACATTCTGATTTTTATCTTTTTTAAAGCGATTGTTTCCTTCTTCGTCTTTCCCAGATGCATCAATGAAAAGTACATCGCTGTTCGTACGGTTTTTCTTAAACACAAGGATGCAAGCAGGGATAGGAATACCATAAAACAGGTTCTCAGGCAAACCGATAACAGCATCCAACAAATTCTCGTCAACGATTCTTTGACGGATTCTGCCTTCTGCTGCGCCTCTGAACAGTACGCCGTGAGGTGCAACCGCAGTTATATGCTATACTGTGTTCGCAGTACATAGATTGGAGATAAAACTATGGCAATTGGTGAAAGAATTCGTTTTATTCGCAATATGAAAGGTATGACACAGAAGTGGCTTGGTATCGCCGTTGGCTTTCCGGAAAAGACTGCTGACATTCGTATGGCTCAGTATGAATCCGGCTCAAGAACACCGAAAGCCGATCTGACCGGTGCTCTTGCCAACGTGCTTGATGTCTCTCCGTTGGCGCTGTCCGTGCCGGATATTGATTCGGAGCTAGGTCTTATGCACACTTTCTTTGCGCTGGAAGATATATACGGACTAAAGATTGATAAGGTCGAGGATGAACTTTGTCTCCGCCTTGATTTTCATAGAGGAAATAGCAATGTCTTTCTGTTTGATTTCTTTGCAGCTTGGCAAAAGCAGGCAAAGCTTTTCAAAAACGGCGAAATCTCCAAAGAGGAATATGACCGCTGGCGTTATAACTACCCGAAGTACGATGCCGAAAGCGGATTTGTCAAGATGCCTTCTCAGGAGCTCAGTGATGCACTTGTAGATGCCTTCAAAGACCGCCTGAAAGATGAATAAAGACGACAAAAAGCCCGTAACTGTTTTATCCACAGTTATGGGCTTTCTTATGGCATAAAATCCACCAGCTCTGCTGGTGAATAAAAAGCTTAAGCTATGGACAAAAATAAAGCTCCTCGATATGTTAAAGTTACGGTCTGCCAACCTAACAAAAATATCGAGGAGGTCTTTGAAATGAAAGACATAAACAGTTTAGAACATACCAAA
>JAEZWL010000174.1 GCA_023420245.1 Bacillota bacterium
ATTCCCGTAATTAGCCATGTTAACGACGTCGCGAGCCACACGCCCCAGACGCCGATGCTGCTGATTCTCGTTAACGGGCCGGACAGCCCGATTCTTCCCGCTATTTCGATCATCCCGTTGACAAAGGAGTAAACGGTGTCTCCCGCACCGTTTAACAGGGCTCTCGTAATGTAGATCATTCCCAACGGGAAATAGCACCAGCTTGTGATTTTCAGAGCCTGTGTTCCCAGTTCAATTACTTCCGCGTCGTTCACGAACAGACGCATGATGTAATAACCGCAGAACTGCGCCAAAGGGAGCATACACAAAGTAAAAATTCCCACAAGCAGAATACTCTTGCGGTAGCCCTTCCGAACCCGATTAATCTGATCCGCGCCAATATTCTGACCCGTATAAGTAGAGACCGCCGTTCCAAGGGAATTGTAGGGCTGCTGAACCAACTGCTCAATCCGGCTGGTCACCGTAAACGCCGCAACCACCACGGAGCCGAACGAATTTACCACGCTCTGCAGTACAATGCAGGAAATTGAGATGAGCGAGCTTTGTATCGCAACAGGAACTCCCAACCGGATACACCTTAGAATAATCTCACTGTTCGGGGTCAGATACTGCTTCGGTATTTTAAAATACGGATTCTTGATAAGCGCGAAAATCAGGCTGCCCAACGCGGCGATTGCCTGAGCAATGAGGGTTGCCACCGCAGTTCCGAATACGCCCCAGCCGAACCCCAGTACGAAAAGGAAATCGAGGGCGATATTGACAACAATCGAAAGTGCCAGAAAAAACAGCGGTGTGGTGGAATCGCCGAGTGACCGCAGAATCGCGGAGATACAGTTGTACGCGGAAACCGCAATCAAACCGACACATAGGGTTTTGAGGAAAAGTGCGGAGTCGTCCAGAATATTTTCCGGGGTATTCAGGAGCCTGAGAACCGGTTTCGCCAAAAAAAAGCCTACCAGACTCATCACGACAGCGGATGCCGCCATAACATAAATCGAATTTGCGATGGAACGCTTGACATATTCTTCGTCTTTTGCCCCCAGATACTGGGATATTACAATCCCTATGCCGATCGACAGACCGCTGCATAAGGAAAGAAACAAAAAAGAAACCGAGCTGGTCGCACCGACAGCCGCCAGAGCGTCGGACCCTATGTAATTTCCGACAATCATGGAATCAATCATACTGTAAAGCTGCTGAAGCAGGTTACCGACCAGCATCGGCATTGTAAACGCAAGCAGCAGCTTTACCGGATTCCCCTTTGTCATATCCTTGATATTGCTTTTCATAAATTCCCCCGTCAATCATTCGACCGCATTGATTTTTTTTTAACTTGCCTGTATTATATATGATATATAATGTATTTTGTCGAAAATCAGCATCAGGCAATTTCTATACCATGATACTATAACGTCAATAAACACGCTAATTATCAGCGATTATTTTACTGCTCATTTTTTGCTATTATTGTCTTCCTCCTATTTGAATTGTAAGCAGGGGTTTCTATTATGCTGGAAAAAGAAAACTTTCAAAACCTTGGTCTGGAAATCGGCTATCCGTTCAACATTCTTTATAATTGTTCCCCGGAGTTTTTTCCCATGCACTGGCACAATTACATTGAAATCATCCTTCCCCTTCAGGAAGATGTTCAGTATGAAATTAACGGTCGGATTTATTCTCCGCAGCCGAACGACATTCTGTTTATCTGGTCGGGAGAGCTGCATGCCGTAGTGCATCAGCCACAGCCATCCCGTGTTCTTATGCTCCAGTTTGACTACTCCGTCATTAGCAACCGGAACGACTTTCACGACAAGCTTTACCTGTTCCATCGTCTGCACTCCGTGAAAAATTCCGAAAATCCGGAGCTGGCCGCCGCGCTCGGTGAGAAGCTGATTGCACTGAAAAACATATTTTTCAGCTCCGAAAATTTCAGGGATGTAAAAATGTGCATCGAGCTTTACCAGTTCTTTATGCTTCTCGGAGATCATCTTTTATCCGCCCCTTTTTCCGCGCCTTCCGATACCAAGCCGAGCCACAATCGGATTACAGAAAAGATGATATCGGTCTGCTCCTACCTTTCCGGCCACTGCACGGAGAACATCTCGCTGGAATCCGCGGCGGACTATGCCGGCTTCAGCAAATCGCATTTTTCAAGAATCTTTAAGGAATTCACTGCCAATTCCTACACGGATTTTATTACAAAGGAGCGGCTTCACAAGGCGGAGGAGCTGCTGACCAACTCCAATCTGTCCGTTACCGACGCCGCGCTTCAATCCGGCTTTAACAGCATCTCCACCTTTAACCGGACGTTTAAACAATACAAGCGCTGCTCGCCTACCGAGTTCCGGGATTTATATCAAATATCCCACGTGTAAGCGGCTTTTCCGGCTCGACCGGCATAATTTTGTTCATTTGTTATATATTCCAGATCAAATACATAATTATATACAAGCGGCAATTGACCGCTTTGATTAGAAAGGAGCCCGGTCGAGAAACAGCGGTTTTTAGGCCGACAAAAATAAATATCGTATCAAACTCTTTCGGGTTAACATAGCGGAACGGTAAAAACGGACGCACTTGAACATTGCTCTTAAACTGTGATACTGCAAGGTAAATTTCCTTGGAAACTGGAGGGCAAGCGGAATGAATTATGTTTCAGAGAACCTGGAGAGTATGAGCTTTTGCACATCTCTGTTCAACGGCTATCGAAAGGAAGCGGTTGACGACTTTCTCCGGAAAATTCTGGAGGATTACCGTGAAAAGGAACGGGAAATCAGCGAACTGAAAAACAGGGTCACCGTAATGACCGAGACAGTCGAACACTATAAAACCATTGAGGAATCCATGCAGCACTGCTTAATCATTGCACAGCATACTAGCGACGAAATGGTGAAGAGTGCGGCGGAAAAAGCAAAGGATATTATCTCACAGGCGGATTCCACCTCGCAGAAGCTGGTCAACGACGCCCACCAGCAGGCCAACAAGATCAAGTTCTCCTACGACGACATGAAGGCAAAAATTTACTCCTTTAAGGTCAAGAGCGAAGCCCTGCTGAAATCCCAGCTGGATGTCTTGGGGCAGCTAAGCGACGAGCCGAATGAATAGCTTCCTCCCAATAATATAGTCAATCAACTCCAAAACCACCCAACCGTCGCGGTCTGCTTTTCAATGTAGCGACTGACTATAAAACAGATTCTGAATCCGGTATTTTCATCGGATCAGAATCTGTTTTTCTTTTTGTATTGCATTTTTACGATCGGTTCATTCCGGGCAGTATGTGCTCCAGAAAGTAACCGTATTCCCGCCGGATGCCCTCTTCCATTTTAACCTTCGGCTCCCACCCTGTGCTTAATATTCTGGCATTATCCAGCACCCTGCGGGGAGTTCCGTCCGGCTTGGAGGAATCAAACAGAATATCCCCCTGGTAACCAACGGTTTTTTTAATGATTTCCGCCAGCTCCCTGATGCTGATTTCGTCACCGGAGCCGATATTGATGAAATCATTCCCGCTGTAATGATTCATCAGCTCTATGCAGGCATCCGCCATATCGTCCGCATACAAGAACTCCCGGAGGGGAGACCCGGTTCCCCATAGCTCTACAAAAGGCTTTCCTTCCGTTTTCGCGCGGTATATCTTGATCATCATAGCGGGAATGACGTGAGAATTGTTAATATCAAAGCGATCGTTTTCTCCGTAAAGGCTCGCCGGCATAACGGAAATATATTGTGTGTCATACTGCTGATTATAAGACTGACACATGATAATTCCGGATATTTTCGCGAGCGCATATGCCTCATTTGTACTTTCCAGCTCCCCGGTGAGGAGGTATTCCTCTCTGATTGGCTGCGGGCAAAGCTTTGGATAAATACATGAGCTGCCAAGCAGCATCAGCTTTTTCACCTGGTTTGCGTATGAGATTCGAATTACATTACATTCAATCAGCATATTTACCATAATAAAATCGGCGGGATAGGTACTGTTTGCGTAAATCCCCCCCACCTTTGC
>JAEZWL010000088.1 GCA_023420245.1 Bacillota bacterium
GTATTACAATCAACACAGCTCACGTTGAGTATCAGACCGAGGCGCGGCACTATGCTCACGTTGACTGCCCTGGCCATGCCGACTATGTTAAAAACATGATCACCGGCGCTGCTCAGATGGACGGTGCTATCCTGGTTGTTTCTGCTGCTGACGGTCCGATGCCTCAGACCAGAGAGCACATTCTGCTTGCCCGTCAGGTTGGCGTGCCGCACATCGTTGTGTTCATGAACAAGGTTGACCAGGTTGACGATCCGGAACTGCTTGATCTTGTTGAGATGGAAATTCGTGACCTTTTGAATGAATATGAGTTCCCGGGCGATGATACCCCGATCATTCGTGGTTCCGCTCTCGTAGCTCTTGAATCTACATCCACAGATGCAGATGCACCTGAGTACAAATGCATTAAAGAATTAATGGATGCTGTTGACAGCTTCATTCCGACTCCTGCCCGTATGGCAGATCTTCCGTTCCTTATGCCTGTTGAAGACGTATTCACCATTACCGGGCGTGGTACTGTTGCTACCGGTAGAGTTGAGCGTGGTACAGCTAAGGTTGGCGAAGAAATCGAAATCATCGGTCTTACCGATGAGCGCAAGAAGGCTGTTATTACTGGTCTTGAAATGTTCAAGAAAACTCTTGATTTTGCAGAGGCCGGCGATAATGTTGGTGTACTTCTCCGTGGTATTCAGAGAACTGAAATCGAGCGCGGCCAGGTTCTTGCGAAGCCGGGTTCCATTCATCCTCATACCAAATTCCGTGGTCAGGTTTACGTTTTGACCAAGGATGAAGGTGGACGTCATACTCCTTTCTTCAACAACTATCGTCCTCAGTTCTATTTCAGAACAACTGACGTTACCGGCGTTATCACTCTTCCGGAAGGAACTGAGATGTGCGTACCTGGTGATAACGTTGAGATGGATGTTGAGCTTATCACTCCTATCGCTATTGAAGAAGGTCTTCGTTTCGCTATCCGTGAAGGCGGTCACACCGTTGGATCCGGCGCTGTTATTAAGATTAATTCATAATTTTAATATCAATTTTATAATATTAGCCTCATCCTTTTACGGGATGGGGCTTTTTTAATCTACAAAACACTACATAAATTATTGGCATTATGCTATATTATTAGTAGCCTGAATTCTTATACTGCCGTCCCACAAGAAAACAGGACATTTTGCCGGTTTAGTCGGCAGTTTTTTTGCGCGGTAACAGTTCGCTTTCTTTTATGTTCTTATTGCATGAAAAATTTTCGCGAACCTTGAGTATGAAATGATTAGGAGTTTTTATGAAAACAGATCAAAAACATTCGGTAGTACTTCGTGTGTTGTTAGCCGTTCTGCTTGCCGGAAGCTGCATCTTTGGATTTACTCTCTTTCTCCAGTATCATAGTAATAATGCCCTTCCGGTCGCCAGTGCTCTGAGCAGTGAAATGGTGCCTTCCAGTTCTTCAGCACCGGAAGCTTCTGTGTCTGCGGAGTCAAAGCCAGAGCCAAAAACGGCATCAATCACTATTTTGAGCGTTGGCGACGACTTGATTCACGATGTGATCTATTTGCAGGCAGGCAGCCGTGCGGGCGGCAAAGGCTATAATTTTCATCCGGTTTACGAGCAAATAGAAAAGGACATTAAGGACGCGGATATTTCCATGATTAATCAGGAAACACCGATTGCCGGGAAGGTCGCACCCCCCTCTGGATACCCGCGCTTTAATTCGCCGACACAATTGGGGGACGAGCTTGTCAATCTGGGCTTTGACGTGATTAACCACGCCAATAATCATGTGCTGGATATGAATGAAAAAGGGCTGGCAGCCACACTGGATTATTGGGCGACAAAGCCGACCGTTAAGGTAATCGGTGCCTATCGCGATAACGAGGATTTGCAGAATATACGGGTAATCGAGGCAAAAGGAATTAAAACCGCCTATATCGGCATAACGGAAATGACCAATGGTCTTTCTCTGCCCAAAGGATCGAAATACCAGCTGATTTATGCCAGTAATACGCAGCTGATTGAGCAGCAGATTAAAAAAGCGAAATCAATTGCTGATGTTGTTGTGGCTTCTGTCCACTGGGGCAACGAAAATACAACGACTCTTACCGATAAACAAACGACTTTGGCGCAGAATTTGGTAGACTGGGGGGCGGATATTATTTTCGGCAGTCATCCTCATGTTCTGCAAAAATTAACAGTTTTAAACAGAAAAGACGGCACAAAATGCCCGGTTATTTTTTCTCTGGGTAATTTTGTTTCTGCGCAGCAGGATGGTCCGAATATGATTAGCGGAATCCTGAAGGTTACCATGACAAAAAACTTTGATACAAATCAAACTGTGTTTACGGATATGAAATTTAAACCAACTGTGACACAGTATGGGAAAAGATGTGCCAATATTACAATTTATCCGCTTTCCAAATACTCCGATACGCTTGCGGCGGCACACGGGATTCGAAGGTTTGTCCCGAATTTTAATGTAAGCTATATCCATAAAATAGTGGATCAAAGTATTCCAAAAGAATATCAAAGCAATTGACAAATAGAAATGTAAGTGATATTATATTAACAAATAAATAGCTGTCTTCGGGGCGGGGTTAGATTCCCCACCGGCGGTAATACAGATTTCTGTGAGCCCGCGAGCGAAAGCTGATTTTGGTGAGATTCCAAAGCCGACGGTATAGTCCGGATGGAAGAAGAAACACGCGTAATTGCGTATTTTCGCCTCACAGTTTTACTGTGGGGCTTTTTTTCGTAGACAGCCAAAAAAGGAGAGTTTTTTATGAAAACGAAGCGCACAAACAACAGTGTTCTACATTTGGCTCAAATGGGAATGCTGGCGGCCATTTCCATCGTATTGGTGGCTTTTGTAAGAATCCCGCTGATTCCGGCAGTTCCTTTTCTGGAGTATGATATGGCAGACGCGCCAATCCTAATTGCCGCCATGCTTTTTGGCACTTTGCCTTCCTTATTGATTCTGTTTGTTGTTTCGGTGATACAGGCGTTTTTGTTTGGTGGAAACGGCTGGGTCGGTCTTGTAATGCATTTTGTCGCGTCCGGAGCACTGGTCGTATTGGTGGGGCAGTTTTACCACCGCAGCCATAAAATGTCTGACGCTATAATGGGAATGGTATTGGGAACGATTGCGATGACGGCCATCATGATTCCGATGAACTATATTTTTACCGTGAATTTTTTCGGAACGCCCAAGGCTTTTGTAGATGCGATGATGCTTCCGGGAATCATTCCGTTTAATCTGATCAAGGCCGGATTAAACAGCCTGATTACAGGGGTGGTATTCAAGGCGCTGCTTCCATATGTAACAAAGCACACAGATATCGTAAAACCGGCATAATTCTATAATATATTATATTTTCAGGACGGGGCGCAATTCCCCACCGGCGGTAATTCGGCGAAAGCCGAAAGCGCGCGTGCGGCAGAAGGCGTTATGGCTTCGGTGTTAACCTTCCTGATGTATAAAAAGGTGAGTCCGATTTTACACAGATAGGTCTTAAAACTGACAAAAAACTGAGAATAATCAGATAATACAGTTTTTTATAGAGAAAAAAACGCAATTTGCTGATTTTGTATATTTACGTAAGCGGAAATGCATGATATAATAAGCTCGTAAAATTAAATATGTCCTTATCAAGAGTGACGGAGGGAACAGGCCCGATGATGTCCGACAACCTACTTCGTGTAAGGTGCCAAATCCTGCGGTAAAGCCGATAGATGAGGTAA
>JAEZWL010000225.1 GCA_023420245.1 Bacillota bacterium
CTGTATTTCAGCGACGGCATATCAAAATAGACGATCTGCGCGCCGAGGGATTCATATACCTTTAAGGCGTTTTGGATTGCGTCGTTCACATCGTCACGGATTCCGTCAAAGTATTCCTTCGCGATTCCGATTTTCATGCCCTTGATGCTCTTTTCCAGACCTTCGCTGGCAGGAGCCGCAATCTTTCCTCGTGAGGTAGAGTCTTTTTCGTCGTAAAGGGAAATCGCGTCGTAAACCAGAGCGGCGTCCTCCACGCTGGTGGTGATTGGTCCGATCTGGTCAAAGCTGGAGGCGTAGGCAATCAGCCCGTAACGCGATACCGCGCCGTAGGTTGGCTTTAAGCCAACCAGTCCACAGAAGCTTGCGGGCTGGCGGATAGAGCCGCCTGTGTCGGAGCCGAGACCGTAAACGGCAAGGTTGCCGCCCACTGCGGAGGCAACGCCGCCGGAGCTTCCACCCGCGACGCGGGAAAAGTCATGGGGATTCAGTGCACCGCCGAAACGGGAGGTTTCACAGGAGGACCCCATAGCGAATTCATCCATATTGGTTTTACCGAGAAGCACAGCGTTTTGCTTACGCAGGAGCTCCCACACCGTTGCGTTATAAATCGGCACATAGCCTTCCAGTATTTTAGAGCAGCAGGACGTTTCGATTCCTTTTGTGGAAATGTTGTCCTTCAGCGTCATCGGGATTCCCTCGAGTGGAAGGAGGTCTTCTCCGGAAGCGATTTTTTTATCCACCTGCTTTGCGGTTTCCAGCGCAACATCGGCGGTTGTTTTGACATAGGCGTTCAGCTTGCCGTTTTCACGTTCCACAGCGTTAAGATAGCTGTGTGTTAACTCCGCACAGCTGATTTGTTTAGAAGCCAGCATTTCGCTCAGCTTCTTTATTTTTCCGTAACCGTTCATTTTAACCTCCTACGCGCGCTTTTTTACCAGGAAATAGCCGTCTTCCTGGTTTGGAGCGTTTTTCAGGATTTCCTCCGGATCATAGGAGGGAACAACCTCATCTTCACGGAACGCGTTGGAAAGGTTGTTAATATTGTCAAAATCGGAAGCATCGGTGCTCACCGCGTTGATTGTGTCGGCAAACTCGATGATTTCGTTCATATCCTTTGTCAGTCGTTCCAGCTCTTCCTCGCTGACAGAAAGCTTTGCGAGCTTTGCAATTTTTAATATTTCCTCATGGGTTACCACAGGAAGCCCCCCTTGAATTACTCGATTAATTCTGTTTTCTCAGTTTGATATGAACCTCGCGAAGCTGCTGCTCGGTGACCTCGTTCGGCGCGCCCATCAGCACGTCCTGCGCGTTGGAATTCATCGGGAACGCGATTACCTCGCGGATGTTTTCTTCTCCGGTAAGCAGCATAATCATGCGGTCAACGCCCGGTGCCATTCCGGCATGCGGCGGCGCACCGTATTTAAACGCGTTGTAAAGGGATGTGAATTTCGCCTGAATGTCCTCTTCGGTGTAGCCCGCGATCTCGAACGCCTTAACCATGATTTCGAGATCATGGTTCCGAACGGCGCCGGAGGAAAGCTCCACGCCGTTGCAGACGATATCATACTGGTAAGCCAAAATTTCTTCGGGCTTTTTATTCAGAAGCGCGTCCATTCCGCCCTGCGGCATGGAGAAAGGATTATGGGTAAAAATGTAGTTTCCGGTTTCCTCATCGATTTCATACATCGGGAAATCCACGATAAAGCACATTTTGAACGAATCCCCGTCGATCAGGTTCAAACGTCTGCCAAGCTCGGTGCGGATTTGCCCCGCGAGCTTCGGCGCGATCTCCTTCTCGTCTGCAATGAAAAAGATTACACACCCGGGCTTCAGCTCCGCGCGGCGAACCAGCTCTTCGCGCTTGTCGTCGGGCAGGAACTTGTTAATCGGCCCTTTGTATTCGTTGTTTTCGGTAACGCTGATATAGCCAAGCCCCTTCATACCGATTTCTTCCGCAAATTTGAGCATGTTCTCAAAAAAGCTTTTCGGCTGACCCGCGCAGTTCGGCACGTTGATTGCGCGAATCGTCTTGTTTTTAAACGGGGCAAAGGTGGTATTGTCAAAAATATCGGAAATATCGATAATTTCCAGAGGATTGCGCAAATCGGGCTTATCCGTGCCGTATTTCAGCATGGACTCGGCAAACGGAATGCGGACAAACGGCGCGGGGGATACCTTTTTATCCGAGAATCTGGCGAAGGCTTCACCCAGAACCTCTTCCGCGATGGAGAATATGTCCTCCTGCGTGGCAAACGCCATTTCAAAGTCGAGCTGATAGAACTCGCCCGGAGAACGGTCCGCTCTCGCGTCCTCGTCACGGAAGCAGGGCGCGATCTGAAAGTAACGGTCAAAGCCGGAGACCATTAATAACTGCTTGAAAAGCTGCGGCGCCTGTGGCAGCGCGTAAAACCTGCCGGCGTGCTTGCGGCTTGGAATCAGATAATCGCGCGCGCCCTCCGGAGAGGAAGCGGACAGAATCGGGGTTTGTACCTCGAGAAAGCCCATTTCCGTCATTTTGCTGCGCAGAAAGGAGATAATCCTGGAGCGCAGAACAATGTTCTGATGCACCTTCGGGTTCCTCAAATCAAGATAGCGGTATTTTAAGCGAACGTCCTCCTTGGTATCCTTGGAGGAGTCGATTTCAAACGGCAGATTTGGGAGCGCTTTGCCCAAAACGGTTAAAGCAGTCACCTTTACCTCGACCGTACCGGTGGCAATCTTGGGGTTTATCGTGTCTTCATCTCTCAGCACGACCGTGCCGGATGCGGTAAGCGTGCATTCCTTTGTGACATTATTCAGCAGATTATCGTCATAGATTACGATTTGAACGACGCCGTAGTGGTCCCGTAAATCGATAAATTTAACGCCGCCGTGGTCGCGGATATTTTCAACCCAGCCCGCTACTCGAACTGCTTTGTTGATATCGTTCTCGCTGATTTCACCGCACAGATGCGTGCGATATTGATTGACACAAATCATTTTCCCTTAGTCCCCTTTAATTGCTTTCTTTTTATAAAGTATAATTATAGCATGAATTTTATGGTGTTTCAACCAAACGCCGCAGAATCTGCGGCTGACCGAAAATTGTTTTATCACTTAACTATATCATATTCCGGGAAGGATTGCGAGATATTTAATTAGTCTTTTATAAGCGCCCGCCAGAATCCTTCTTTTTGCCCGTTTCAAATTAAGCCGATTTTTATTGTACTACACGCAGGGAAAAATAACAACCTTATCCAAGGAAGCTCCAGGCTTTTTTCAGGCAGCTGACCGCCGACTGAATTTCATCGAGCGGGATTCCCGCGAATCCGAGCATTACCTTCGTACCATTACCTTGCATCGTCATAACTCGAACGCCTTCTTGCTGTGCCAGCTCGCAGAGCTCCCGCGAGGTTTTTTCTGTGTTGACGGAAACGATAAGGCAAAGCGGCGTTTCCTCAAGCATGGTCTGAATTTTATCGCCGAACGCGTTTTCCAGCGCTTCAGTGAGAGCGGAGCTTTTCATGAGGTAAAGCTTTCGCAGCCTTCTGAGCTGGCGCTCCATCTGACCGTCCTTTATGTAGCGGCTGAGCGCGAGCTGCTCGATTTTAGAGGCGGTCTGGTTATAGCGGTTTGCCCGCTCCCGGTAACGCTCGAGAAGGAGAGGGGGAAGCACCATATACCCGATACGCACGGAGGGAAGCAGCAGCTTGGAAAAGGAGCCGAGGTAAACGATGTTCTGCCCGTTTCCCATTCCCTGCATGGCTGGAATGGGTCGCGCTTTGTAACGCAGTTCGCCGTTATAATCGTCTTCAATCAGGATTCCGCCGGTCTCCTCCGCCCATTCCAGCAGCTCGTAGCGACGGTTCATCGGAATGCTGGTGCCGGTCAGCACACGGTTGGACGGGCTGACGAACACCAGCCCGGTACCGCTTTGCTTTAGCGCCGGAATGCTGATTCCACTTTCATCCGCGGGAAGGCGAAGCACCCTGATTCCGGCGTCGGAAAACACCTGCTCCGCCTGTAAGAAGCCCGGTTCCTCCATTGCAACGCAATTTTCTTTTCCGTTCAGCAGACCGCATAAAACGGAAAGCAGGGGCTGGGTTCCTGCTCCAATGACTATTTGCTCCGGCGCGGCAACCACGCCGCGCACCCCGTAGCTGTAAGCCGCCAGAGCCTCCCGCAGGGCGTATTCTCCCTGATGCTCGCCGTAAGAAGCAATGACGTCCTGACGGTTTAATACATCGCGGATATGGCGGCGCCATATTTTAATATCGATATTCTCCCTGTCCACGCAGTCGCTTCCGAAATTGTAGCGAATGCTCGGACGTTTTATTTCAATTGCGCTGGCTGCCGGTTTCTTCTGCCGTTCCACGCCGGTTCGTATTGCAGCCATGACAAAGTACCCGCGCTGCGGCTTCGCGCGAAGATAGCCTTCCACGCAAAGCTGCTGATAGGCCGCGTCCACCGTGGTGCAGCTTAATTTCAAATCCTGTGAAAGCTTGCGGATGGAAGGCATTTTTTCGCCTTTCGCGAGATGTCCCGCTTCAATCGCCGATTTGATTGCCAGATAAAGCTGCTGGTACAAAGGAACATTCGACTGCGTATCCAGAAGGATATAGTCATAGGTCATATCGGTTCTCCTTAAACTGTACTGATAATATTTTTACAAACTGTATATTTCAAAAGGTGCAGTTATCCGCTACTATTATAGCAACAGCTTTCACGCAAAGCAAGAGGATAAGGGGAATTGTTCTTATGAATCAAAATAAATCAATCAGGCTTTATACAATTACCGCAATGTTTACGGCCTTGATCTTCCTTGTAACCGCATATTTGCTCCATATCCCGACCCCGGCTACCGGAGGATATATCCATTTGGGCGACTCGTTCCTTTACCTGGCCGCCAGTCTGCTGCCCGCTCCGTTTGCCGTGGCGGCGGGAGGAATCGGCGAGGCTCTTTCCGACCTTTTGACCGGCGGAGCCGTTTATGCGATTCCAACGATTGCAATCAAATGTGCCATGGTGCTATGCTTTACCTCTGCGGGTAAAAAAATAGTTATAAAAAGAAACATTGCCGCGGCGGTTTTCGCCGGACTCATTTGTATTGCCGGTTATTATTTTACAGAGGTCATCCTGTACCGCAGCCTTATTTCTCCGCTGGTAAACATTCCGGCTAACCTGATTCAGGCGGGTTCCAGCGCGGCGATTTACCTGATGATCGGCAATGCGTTTGACCGTCTGAACATTAGGAGCAGGCTTATTTCAGCGAATTAATTCTGACGCTGCGGGCGGCAGAGTTCCACTGTGGTGTTACCAAATAATAAGGATGCCGCATGCGGATTTGTGACATCCAGCAAACTGGGGGAAATCGATATGATCATTAACTCAAACCAAAGAAATACAACTGTAACCATTGCGATGACCGGATTAATGGGCGCACTCGTTCTGGTAGGAACCTATTTAAACATTCCCATTCCCGTGTTTGGGGATAAAACCATGATCGGGCTGGGGAATGTATTCTGTATCCTGTCGGGACTGATTCTCGGACCGGTTTACGGAGGAGCGGCGGCAGGTATCGGTTCCTTTATCTTTGATTTGATCGGCGGCTGGGCTTCCAGCGCACCGTTTACCCTTGCTTTTAAATTCCTGATGGCTTTTGTCTGCGGCATTATCGCTTACGGCGGCGATAAAAC
>JAEZWL010000241.1 GCA_023420245.1 Bacillota bacterium
CGCGGAAGCCTGTTCCCCCGCAAGGGGATTGGCGCTCGAATTCTTCAGGCGGCGGAATGCCACACAAGGCAGCTCCGCAGGCAAAAATCACTGCGGCTTGATCCTGCGCGGCAGACCGGCATCCTGACCGCGATTACCTTCATCTCTTCTTGTTGCTCCCCAAATATAGTCGATTCCCTTTAAAAACGGTTACGTATTTCCAAATATATTTTTCGTGTTGCAAGGCGGACAACAGCAGCACGGAAAACAGACCGCAAAGACCGGGTGGTTTTGGCGTTAATTGACTATAATAACGAATTAGCTTGCGCGGGAGGGTGTGTAGGGTATTCAACAGGGTGGCAATCCCGGTGAACCGCCCGCGCCGCTCTATTCGGGGGCAGCAATAAAAAACGCCATGTACGGAAATTTTCCATACACAGCGTGGGATTCCTCGGTAATCGCAAAAATCTTAAAACTTCCCTCTGTACAAAATGTGACGAAAGAAGTATAATAATGTTTGCAAACGTGCGGGTTTTCCCGTTGGGGTATGGAGGGTTGTTCTCCGTATCGCAGGAAGTAGGTGTTCCACCACCTGCTTCTGCGTTTGTGTTTTTTATTGTGCCTCTAACAGAATTATAGCGCGTTTGGTTCTATAATGCAACATAATTTTTAGTTTTATTTTTGAAACAGAGTGGCTCAGATTTGAAATGCATTAGACTTGTTGCTTTGCCCTCAGGTCGGGCGGACCCATCCTTTCGATATCGTACGAAAGGATGCAAAGGACTCGCAGGGGGATTTTTAAATCCCAACGGGAGGGTTCCATAAAATCCCCCTGCACCCCCAGTATCCTCATCAATCTCGGCTATGTCAATTTTCTGTCTGGTTTTGATTGACGGGCAGTCTATAGCCGCGCGGTTAATGCGCCGCATATGGGCAGCAGATTAGGAGGGGCGCAGCCCCTCCTAACCTATTTTCCCCCTTCCGCACTACGTGTGTTGAAGTTTTATGCGTGTTTTCTTGCGGGAGGGGGCAGGGGGAGAGTCCTCTTACTTGAAAAGTGTCTTTGAATTGCCTTTCGATAAAAGTGCTTGTAAAACAGAGTGGCTTTGATCTGAATGCATTAGACTTGTTACTTTGCCCTCGGGTCGGGCAGACCCATCCTTTCGCTATCGTCCGAAAGGATGCAAAGGACTCGCAGGGGGATTTTTAACTCCCAACGAGGGGGTTCCATAAAATCCCCCTGCACCCCCAGTATCCCCATCAATCTCGGCTGTGTCAATGTTCTGCGTGGTTTTGATTGACGGCAGTCTATAGCCGCGCGGGTGATGCGCCGCATATGGGCAGCAGGTTAGGAGGGGCGTAGCCCCTCCTAAATATATTTTCCCCCTTCCGCACTACGCATGTTGAAGTTATATGCGTGTTTTCGTGCGGGAGGGGGCAGGGGGAGAGAATCTTCATACTGGTAAAGTATGTTTGTATTATTTTTCCGTCAAGTGTTTATTAAAACAAGGTTGATTCTTAGGTGAATGCATCAAATTTTTCCCTTTGCCTGTTATCCGTTTTCGCCGATAAATTCAGATTTATATTTGGAGTACATGATTTTCTGCCTGCTGTAAAGACCGGTGTAACCCGAAAGCATATAGCTTACCGCAACCGCAAGCAGATAGAACAGCGCGCCCTGAGCGCCGAACAGCTCGACGCTGATCACCAGTGAGGTCATGGGGCAGTTGGTCACGCCGCAGAACACCGCAATCAACCCGACTGCCGCGCCGAACGCGGGGTTCAGCCCAATCAAGCCGCCGGCAACACAGCCAAAAACCGCGCCGATATAGAAGCTCGGTACAATTTCGCCGCCCTTGAAGCCCGCGCCGAGCGTAACCGCGGTAAAAATCATTTTTAACACGAAGGCTTCCGGTCTCGCGTTCCCGTTCATTGCCGATTGAATGACCCCGATGCCCGCGCCCATATAATCCTGCGTGCCGCTAAGAAGCATCAGTGCAACAATAACGGCACCGCCCGCCGCCGCGCGCAGATAATGATTGGGAAGGAATCTACGGTACAGCTTGTTCGTATTATGAAGCATATAACAGAATATAACGCTGACCCCGGCGCATAGAGCGGCCAGCAGAGCGATTTGCAGCATAGAAATCAGCCCCATGGACGGTATGCCCCCCTGAATGGCGAACTCTGTGCCCTGTGCTCCGAAAAAACGGGCGACCGCCGCGCCGGTGAGAGAGGCAACCACACAGGGAACCAATGCGGCGTAGTACATGATGCCCACGCTGACCACCTCCATCGCGAAAACCGCCGAGGCAATCGGCGTTCCGAACAGTGCGGAGAACGCTGCGCTCATTCCGCACATCGTAATGATATGTAAATCCTTTTCATCCAATCGAAAAAGCTTGCCTAGCTGGAAGCCCAGGCTCCCGCCAATTTGCAGGGCAGCCCCTTCGCGTCCGGCAGAGCCGCCGAAAAGATGCGTAATTACCGTAGAAATAAAAATCAGCGGCGCCATCCGCAGGGGTACCTCCTCCGGCGACCGAACCGCCAGCAATACCAGATTGGTTCCCTTTGCTTTTTTTACCCCGGCAAGCCGGTAAAGAAAAACAATGAGCAGTCCGCCCAACGGAAGAAGCCATTCTATCCACAAATTACGCGTGCGAAAATCCGTCGCGAATTGCATACAAAAATAAAACGCGGTTCCGATTCCGCCGACCAAAGCGCCAACCAATAAAGCCAAGATTACCCACTTGAAGAATACCGCCAAATTTTTTCCCAGATTGATTACCTGCTGTTTTGTCCTTTGCAGCGCAAGTCCCAAAATTAACATCCCCTGATTTAGATTGTTTAATATTTAACATTATAGTACGTTTTACATGGAAAATAAAGGCTTTTGGGGGCTTTTCGCTTTATTCGGGGAGAAGCCATGGAACGTCCAATGCTTCCCTGAATCCGCGAGCATCCGGATTCTGAGTAAGATTCAGCCCGTATTTTTGCTTATTGCTAAAGCTTTTGTTATACAAAAAATAAAGGGCGGAGGTTTTCCCCTCCGCCCTAAAACGTTACTTATTCTGCCGTTACGGCTTTTCCGGTCTGAAGCTGCTCGTATTTGTCAAGAACCTTATCCACTTCAGAGGAAACGACGGTTCCGAACACTTCCCCGTTCACAACGGCGGTGTAGCGGCGATCCGAGCTTCTGTAGAACTCGATGGTATCCGTTGAATTCTTGTCGAAGTAGGAATACGTTACGCGGTACGCCGGGGTGCCGCTCGGCTTTGCGTTCGCATCCTCCAGTGTTTCCAGGCTGATCAGGCTGATAAAGAACGACTTATAGCTCTTTTCGTAATCCAGCTCTTTGTTATCCTGGCTCAGTACCTTATAGGTATATTCCGGTTTATCCTGTGTGGATTTCTTTTCGTCCTTCGTGCGCTGAACCGTAACTGCGGAGGAAGCGGTTCCTTTCTCCACCGCGATGGATTTCAAGGAATCTATCATCGGCAGAAGCAGAAGCTTGTTCCGCAGCGTGAACGCGCTGGTCTCCGCCCATGCGCTTACATCGGACGCCTTTACCAGATACACCGTCTTGGTGGGATCGAAGGCAGCGTAATACTGGCTGCCGTTCTTTGCGCCTACCATCACCTTGTGTTTTTCATTGTTCACGGTAAATTCAACAACTGCGGCGGGCGCGTCCAGACCGTATTTCTTTAGGGCGGCTTCGTCAGGATGAACGGCCTCGACAGAATCGGCTACCAGCGAAGTCAGCGCGTTTTGTACCGCTGCCACCTTATTGTCGTCTAGTCCCGAATGAATCGGAGCGCTCATGTAGAAGCCGTCGCTCTCCTTTTTCGTGACGATTGGCTGCGGGAAGTTTTTTCCGCTCAGCTTAATATCGGTGTAGTCGTTGTCTTTTCCGGAATTGGTAATGGCAAGCATATTTTTATTGATAAAATGCCTTTCATCTTGCAGAATACCGGAATCCAAGGTTACGATGTACACGTTATTCGAATTTTCCCCGCACATATAATAGGCGGTGCTGTCGGTTGCGCTGGCATTCCCGATTTTATAATTATACTGGCTTCCGTCCTTAAAGCTTACCTTGACGACCGCCTGAGGGTCTTGCAAGCCGTACTGCTCGAGATTTGTTACCGCGCCCAGATTCTTTGTGGCGGAAAGGCTGTAGCCGTTCCGCACAACCTGATCGGTAGACGCTGTGTCAATATCAAAGCTTTCCAGCCCCTTCACGCTGTAGACGGTTACCATATCTTCCGGGGCGGTGCTCGCCGCGCCCGCCATCGGCTTTTTTACAGGAATCAGCGTATAGCTGCCCGCCTTATTTTTCACGGTCATGGAAACGATGTCTTCTTCCTTTTTGGTAACAAGCTGAATGGAATCGGGAGAAGAAACGGCAGATCCGGCATTGTCTTTTCCGTTTCCAGTCAGCATTAAAGCTGCGGTCGCCCCTCCCAATACCACAATGGCGGCTCCTACGATGATTAAATTTCTTTTGCCGGTATTCATCTTACAGGTGCCTCCTCTTATTAAACACAACGATGCCCGCGATGGCGATCAGAAGCGGAATCAGGAGCGTGAATATCCCGAAGCCGAGAATCATGCTGGCGAAGCTGTTCAGGGTAATATCCGCCACATTCACCTGTACCGGCGCGGCGCTCACTGCCGCCGCCGCGTTGCTGGTTCCGGTCGCGTACCGGGAAAGGTCAACCAGATACGTCCCGTTGCTGAAGGTGGAGGCCATCAGCACCTCCTGATTGAACATCATGGCGCTGCCCAGCGCAACTACATTCGCTTTGTAGGATTTATCCTTTCCCTTGATGTTTTCCTGTGTAAGCACCGCCGTGTTAAAGGATTTCTTTTCCGCGGCTTCGCCCCCGCTGGATTTTGCCGTTTGCAGGTAACTGGTATCGTCGGTTTTCGCCAGAACAAAGGTCTTGCGGTTGCCCTGCGTATCAAACAGCGTATTGACGGGGTTGGACTGCGGCGTGGGGAAATAGGTGTAATTGGATTTCGAGCCTAAATCCAGATTGCTTTGCAGATCGGAAATAATGTAGCTCGGGTCACTTGTAAAATGCTTGGACTGGTCACTCTCGATGATGACTGTCTGCGGCGGCACCTCGATGCCCCACTCCTTGAGGAAGGTGGAAAGCTTCGGCATTTCTATCTGACTTGGGTGGAAAGTCACCATCAGGGTGCGGTCACCCGCCAGCTCGGTGCTGCCGAGGAAGTCCTCCAGCTTCTTGATTTCTTCGTCGGTGTAATCAGTGGTCGGGCAGCCAAGGACGATCATCTGCGCCTTATCCGGGACTTTTTCCGTCAGAAGATTGAAATCCTTTGTTTCAAAATTATTGCTGCTCAACAGGCTTTTATAGGTGGTCGGGTCCATAATCTCTTTGTGCCCCGTGTCAAAAGCCACAACGGGCATATTCTCGGCGATTACGGTGCTCAGCGCAGAGGCGAGACCGCTGTCTACCTTGGAATAGGTGAGCGGGGAACTGCCGTCCTGCGAATACTGCATATCGAAAAGGTCCGTGCTGGTCAGCAGGCGGTGGCGCTTATCGCTTACGACCAGAACATCGCCCTCCTGAAGGTTTTCCGTTTTGTATTTGGAGGCGAAGGTCGGGTTTCTCGCCAGATCAATATATTCAACCTTGATATTTGGGTTCTTTTCCACAATCTTCGCCACAAGCGTTCCCACCTGGCTGTATTGGATGCCGGTGCCGGCATACACCTGGTCTGCCTTCGTCGCGGTCTCGCTTGCAAGAATATTGATGGTCACCGGAATCTTCACATTCTTAATAATATCAATCGTCTGAGAGGAGAGGGAATTGGTGCTGTTTTTGGTCATATCCAGATTGATGGAAGGGAAGCGCTCGCCCAGAATGCTCACAATCACATTAATCAATACGATAATTACCAGAAAACCGACGGTAAACGCCGTGGAGATGGAGCCGCGCTTAAACTTTTGGCTCCCCGTGTACTCCTTCATCCGGTTTGGCTTCTTCTCTTTTTCCGTTTCAGTTTTATCCGGCTCCGGTTTTTCGTCCGTTGCTTCGGGATTTCCCTTTGCCGCCTGCGTGGTTTCCTCCGCAGCTTCGGTCTGCTTCAACTCGTTCTCATTTTCGATGTTCATTTCTCATTTACCCCCTTAACCCCATCTTTTGCTTTCAAGCTTACGGGCGGTCAAAAACACAAACACCGCAACCACGCTCAAAAAGAACACAATACTCGAAACTTCAAAGCTGCCCTTGGTAATGGGTGTATACCGGGAATTGAAGGAAATCCAGCCGATCACCTTGGCCGCTATCGGATTGTTGATCACGCCGGAGAGCTGATCCATCACCAGCAGGATAATAGAAATGCCGAAGGTTCCAATGGCGGCTACAATCTGGCTCTGTGTTAAGGAGGAGACAAAAACACCAATGGAAATCATGGCGGCGCCGTAAAGCAGGGCACCGAGCGCGTTGCCGAAGATCATCGCCCAGCTGGGCGCGGAGAACATGCCGATTACCACGGCGGGAACCAGACTGCCCAGGGTAGCAATGGCAAACACGCCGAACGCTGCCAGAAATTTGCCCATTACAATGGCGGTCACGCTTACCGGTGCGGTAAGCAGCGCCTGATCGGTTTTATTGCGCATTTCCTCGCTGAAGCTGCGCATCGTAATAATCGGGATAATCATCATGCTCCACATGAACATGGTACCGTAAACGGTCGCAATATAGGATGAGGACTGGAGCATGAGCACCTGAGAATAATAGAAGCCGTAAAGCGCCAGCAAAACTCCTACGCACACGTAGCCGATCGGGGAGAAGAAATAGGATTTTAACTCTCTTTTCGTAATTGCGATCATGCTTGCTTCCCTCCTTTCATTGCCTCTTCAAGCAAGGCGCTGTCTTTCAGATAAGAGGAGCTGGTCAGGCGCAGGAACACATCCTCAAGCGTAAGCTCGGTGTTGGTTAGCGACAAGATGGGCCAGTCCTTCTGCGCGGCAAAGCGGAACAGGTCGCGGCGGATATCAATTCCCTCATCGGCCTCCACGCCGAATTCGAAAACGCCCGGCTCCTTTTCGCCGAAGACGTCCACCCTTACGACGTTCCGAAGCGCTTTTAATCCGTTTTGGATTTCCTCGCGCGGTCCGTCAATGCGGACGATCAGCTTATGTTCGGTGCTAAGGTTATGTGCCAGCGTATCCGGCGTGCCGTCGGCTACCAGACTACCCTTGCTGACGATGATAATTCGCTCGCA
>JAEZWL010000016.1 GCA_023420245.1 Bacillota bacterium
GTCCCAGGCGGTGTACCCTCTCGCCTCAAAGGTTGCTCTCAACCCGCCGGAAGGAAAGCTGGAGGCATCGGGCTCGCCTTGTGTCAGCTCTTTGCCGGAAAACTCCATAATGACCTTTCCGTTGTCAACCGGGTAAATAAAGCTGTCGTGCTTCTCCGCGGTAATGCCGGTCATTGGCTGGAACCAGTGGGTGAAATGGGGCGCGCCCTTTTCAACCGCCCAATCCTTCATGGCGTTTGCAACAATGTTTGCCACTTGCGGCGCAAGAGGCTTACCCTGTTCTCTGGTTTTTTTCAGAGCCTTGTAGGTATCCTTGGGTAATTTTGCTTTCATAACGGAATCATTAAAAACCATGCTGCCGAAAATTTCAGGAACATTGCTCATAATCAGTCACTCCCTATACAAATTATATAACGAAAGGAATTAAAAAAGGCACTATAGGGTCTTTCCCTACAGCGCCTTTGCTGTTATGTGCTTATTATAAAGCTATCGTGTGCCGTTGTCAACTGCCAATATTCAATTTTGCAAGTTTTGATGATAATTCATGCAAAAACAGGCCCGAATACCTAATTTTTATGGAATTTTACACAAGTTTGCAATTTATATGATTTGATCATGCAAAACTGTCGTCAAAACTATTGACATTACTCGATAAACAATATATCATAAAAAACGTTACATAATTTCGTGTATTACTGGATTTTATTGCGAAATTTTAGTTGCTTATTTTGATGGGTTAGAAAAAACATCAAAGATATAATTGCAGGGAGGTTGGTTTTATAATGCAAAAAGAGGGAGAAATAAGAATACCTTCGGGCTGCGCCATATCGGGTATCTTTTCACGAACCGGCAAAAAGATGAGCGGTGAGGCGATCATTCAGTCCATTTCCACCATGCACGACCGGAGCAACGGTTTGGGCGGAGGCTTTGCAGCCTACGGGATTTATCCGCGCAACAAGGACCTTTATGCGTTTCATGTTTTTTACGACAGTGTGCGCGCGAAGGAAGAGTGCGAAAAGGTTATTATGGCAAACTTCGATGTAACCGTCGCGGAGAAGATTCCGACGCGCGAAATGCCGGAAATTACAGATGAACCTGCAATTTGGCGCTATTTTGGTTTGCCCTTCGAGAAATTACTGAAGGACACGCGCCTGGATGAAAAAGAGTTTGTTGCCCGCTGCATTGTAAAAATCAACACGGAGATTAAGGGTGCCTATGTTTTCTCCAGCGGAAAGAACATGGGCGTGTTCAAAGCGGTCGGCTTCCCGGAGGACGTGGGGCGCTATTACTGCCTGGAAAACTACGAGGGCTACTGCTGGACGGCTCACGGCCGTTACCCGACCAACACGCCGGGCTGGTGGGGCGGAGCGCACCCGTTCGCGATGCTGGATTATTCCATCGTACATAACGGTGAAATTTCATCCTACGACGCGAACCGCCGTTTCATCGAAATGTTCGGCTACAAATGTACCCTGCTGACCGATACCGAGGTAATTACTTATATTATTGATTATCTGAACAGAAAGCGAAAGCTCAGCCTGAACGAGATCGCGGAGGTAATCGCGGCGCCGTTCTGGAGCGAGATTGATAAAATGCCGGAGGATAAGAGAAAAAGGCTGACTTATCTTCGCAATACGTTTTCCAGTCTCCTCATTACAGGCCCGTTCTCCATCCTGCTCGGCTTCAGCGGCGGAATGATGGCTCTGAATGACCGCTTGAAGCTGCGCTCCATGGTAGTCGGCGAAAAAGACGATATGACCTATGTAGCCAGCGAGGAATGCGCGATTCGGATCATTGAGCCGAACCCGACGAGAGTATGGTCGCCCAAGGGCGGCGAGCCTGTCATTGTGACACTGGATAAGGGGGTAGATGCATAATGGCTATTGATTATATATATCCTGAATATGAAGTAGTCCGGAACCCGCAGCGCTGTATCGCCTGCCGCGTGTGCGAACGTCAGTGCGCGAACGAGGTACACTCCTACGACGCGGACCTGAACCTGATGAAAAGCGACGATTCCCAATGCGTGGATTGCCAGCGCTGCGTTTCCCTGTGCCCGACCCATGCGCTGAAGATTGTTAAGTCGGATCACACCTTTCGGACGAACGCGAACTGGTCGAAGGAAACGATTACCGAGCTTTACAAGCAGGCCAGCTCCGGCGGCATGCTGCTATCCTCCATGGGCAATCCGAAGGAATACCCGGTTTACTGGGATAAGATTCTGATTAACGCCTCTCAGGTTACCAACCCGTCCATCGACCCGCTTCGCGAGCCCATGGAAACCAGAACTTTTCTGGGTAAGAGCCCCGAGACAATCGAGCGCAATCCGGATGGCACCATTGCCACCGACAATTTACCCCCGAACCTGAAATTATCCGTTCCGATTATGTTCTCGGCAATGAGCTATGGCTCTATCAGCTACAACGCGCATGAGAGCCTTGCCCGCGCCTCCAAGGAGCTCGGAATTTACTATAATACCGGAGAAGGCGGACTTCACGAGGATTTCTACCAATACGGCCCGAACACCATTGTTCAGGTAGCATCCGGACGCTTCGGCGTGCATAAGGATTACCTGGAGGCGGGCGCGGCAATCGAAATTAAAATCGGGCAGGGAGCGAAGCCGGGCATCGGCGGACACCTTCCCGGCGCGAAGATCGTCGGCGACGTTTCCCGCACCCGAATGATTCCGGAAGGCTCCGACGCGATTTCTCCGGCGCCCCATCACGATATTTACTCTATTGAGGATTTGCGCCAGCTTGTTTACTCCTTAAAGGAAGCGACCAACTATAAAAAGCCCGTCATTGTGAAGATCGCGGCGGTTCACAATGTAGCCGCCATCGCCAGCGGCATTGCCCGCAGCGGTGCGGATATCATCGCCATCGACGGCTACCGCGGCGGCACCGGCGCGGCGCCTACCCGCATCCGCGACAATGTGGGTATCCCGATTGAGCTTGCTCTCGCGTCAGTCGATGAGCGTCTCCGCCAGGAAAATATTCGCAACAATGTTTCTGTCGTCGTCGGCGGCAGCATCCGCAACTCTGCGGATATCGTCAAGGCAATCGCGCTCGGCGCGGACGCGGTCTATATCGGCACCGCCGCGCTGCTCGCGCTTGGGTGCCACCTCTGCCGCACCTGCCAGGCCGGTAAATGCAACTGGGGTATCGCAACCCAGCGACCGGACCTTGTCAAGCGCCTGAACCCCGATATCGGCTACAAACGTCTGGTCAACCTCGTTTCCGCCTGGCAGCACGAAATCATGGAAATGATGGGCGGAATGGGAATTAACTCGATTGAAGCGCTCCGGGGCAATCGCCTTATGCTGCGCGGTATCGGTTTAAACGAGAAAGAGCTTGAGATCCTCGGAATCAAGCATGCGGGGGAATAAAAGATGAAACGTGTTTATGTGAATGAGAAATGGTGTCTCGGCTGTCATCTTTGCGAGTATAACTGTGCTTTTGCCAACTCCGGCTGTGACGACATGGTAAAAGCGCTGAAAGACGTTAAAATTCATCCCAGAATACAAATCGAGGAAGGGCAGGGCATCAACTTTGCCGTTTCCTGCCGCCACTGTGAAGAACCGCTTTGCGTAAAGAGCTGCATCACCGGCGCGCTCAGCGTGAAGGACGGCGTGATTTCTGTCAATAAGGATAAATGCGTAGGCTGCTACACCTGCATTCTGGTATGCCCCTTCGGCGCGGTAATGCCGGGAAGCGACGGCAGTGTCATTCAAAAATGCGAGCTTTGCACCAACAATTCCTGCGGGGAGCCAGCCTGTGTAACCGGCTGCCCGAACAGTGCACTCGTATTTGAGGAGAGGTGAGCAGAATGAACTATGTAATAATCGGAAACTCAGCCGCGGCGGTCGGCTGTATCGAGGGAATCCGCTCGGTTGATAAAACCGGTGGGATTACGGTGATTTCCAACGAGCCGTATCACGTATATTCCCGCCCGCTCATATCCTACCTGATTTACGGCAAAACGGACGAACAGCGCATGAAATACCGTCCCGACAGCTTTTATCAGGATAACAGCGTTACGCTCATGGCAGATACGAATGTAACAAAGGTTGACTATGAGCGCAAAAAGGTGATGGTTGACCCCGGCGAGCCCGTGGCATTCGACAAGCTTCTGTTCGCGACCGGTTCTTCTCCCTTTGTGCCGCCGATGGCTGGCTTGGATGAAATACAGCAGAAATTCTCCTTTATGAAGCTGGATGACGCAAAAGCGCTTCAGACCGCGATCAATCCGGAAAGCCGCGTGCTGATTATCGGCGCGGGACTAATCGGACTTAAGTGTGCGGAGGGAATTTTAAATAAGGTCAAAAGCATAACGGTAGTCGATCTTGCTCCGCGTATTCTGCCGAGTATTCTTGATGAAACAGGCTCCGAGATGATGCAGAAGCATATCGAGAGCAAGGGTGTGAAATTCATCCTGAGCAACAGCGTTGCCCAGTTCCACAAGGATTCCGCCGAGCTGAAAAGCGGCGAAAAGCTCAATTTTGATGTTCTGGTGCTTGCCGTTGGCGTCCGCCCGAATACAAAGCTTGCCGCCGACATCGGCTGCAAGGTGAATAAGGGGATCCTTTCGGATGACCACTGCGCGACCAACCTCGACGGCGTTTATGCCGCCGGCGATTGCAGTGAGAGCTACGATATTACGGACGATACCTACCGCGTGCTTGCTTTGTGGCCGAACGCCTATATGCAGGGCGAAACTGCCGGTATCGATATGGCCGGAGGCAAGAAGGTTTACGATAAAGCAATCCCGATGAATGCAATCGGCTTTTTTGGTTTACATATCATTACAGCCGGCAGCTACACAGGGGAAGCCTATACGGTGAAGACCGACAGCGCTTATAAAAAGCTTGTAACGAAGGATAATCTTTTAAAGGGCTTTATCCTGATTGGTGAAATCGCCAGAGCCGGTATTTACACTTCCCTGATTCGTGAAAGGACTCCGCTCGATACGGTTGATTTTGAGCTGATTAAGGAAAAGCCGCAGCTCATAGCATTTGCCGCGAAGGAGAGAGCCGTTAAGCTTGGAGGTGCCAAAGCATGAACATCAATGCCAAAGATATGGATTTTATCCAGTTGAATAACGAAGTTCGCAATACGCCGGAGGAAGAAATTATCATCGATAACTGTAACGGTCAGCGTTATATTGCATCCGGTATGGGCAAAAAACACATGACCATCAACGGTGTTCCGGGGAATGATCTGGGCTGTTACCTTAACGGCGCCACTATCCGGGTTAAAAGCAACGCGCAGGATGCAACCGGCGATACGATGAACGAGGGCACCATTATCATCGAGGGCTCCAGCGGCGACGCCACCGGTTACGCAATGCGCGGCGGCAAGATTTTTGTGAGGGACAACGCGGGTTACCGTGCCGGAATTCACATGAAGGCCTATCAGACTCACCATCCCCTCGTGGTGATCGGCGGGGAAGCGGGGTGCTTTTTGGGCGAGTACCAGGCCGGCGGAACCATCATCGTGCTTGGCCTCAATTCTCAGAAAAAAATCCCGGTCGGCGCCTTCTGCGGTACCGGAATGCATGGCGGCAGGATGTACCTTCGCTGTGAGGAGCTTCCCTCCGACCTTCCGAAGCAGGTTCAGGCAGCCAGCGCAACTCCGGAGGATATGGCGGCAATCGACGCTTATCTCGAGGAGTTCTGCCAGACCTTCGGCATCAGCAAGCAGGAAGTGCTTTCGAAGCATTTCTTTGTTTTAACGCCGAATACCAAGAATCCGTACAAAGCGTTGTACACGGCAAACTAAACAAACAGGATAAGAGTGGGGCAGAAATGCTCCACTTTTTCTGTGTTAGAATAATATTGAATTTTCATATTTTTAATTATATAGAGTTCTGTCTTGCAAGCTTAGTCAGTTTGTATTATAATATTATAAATTTGTGATTTACGACATATAATACATTCAGGGAGGGAATTGAATGCTGAAAAATCTTTCATTTGTGAATATGTTCATGTGGAACCTCCTGATTATCGGTCTTTGGCATGTTATCGTTTTTTTACTGTGTGTAAAGCTGCCGCATTCGGTATACAGCCCGGAGAAGGAACGGTTTGCGCCTAGAACATGGGAGCATGGCGGTCGGTGGTACAGAGACAAATTAAAAATACAGCTATGGAAAGATAGGGTTCCGCAGCATATCGGCAAGGACGGCTTTTCAAAGGAGCACCTGACCGATATGTCGATAGATTATTTGGATGAATTTATTCTGGAAACCTGCCGCGGCGAGTGGATGCACATGAAAAATTGCATCTGCGTAGTAGTTACCCTGCTGATTAACCCGCTTATGGTCGGTTTGGTTTTTTCGTTTCTGATTTTATTGGGAAACGCGCCGTTTGCCGTTATTCAGCGCTACAACCGTTTCCGTTTGGAAATTCTTCGTAAAAAGCGTCTTCGCGATCTGCAGTCAGCCGGCATGGCAAATACCGTAACGGCTTAAGAAGAGTTCAGTGGTAATAGAGGGAGGACAAGCAATGAAAAAAATTTCATCTGCTGTCCTCTTTTTCTTGTTTTTATTGATTTTTACCTTGTCAGTAAAATCGAGCGCAGATACAATTCCTTATTTTACTTTTAGCACAACAGCGAAAAATGCGTCCTGCGGCGATTTGGTCAAGCTGCAAATCCGTGCGGAGGAAACCGCCGACCCGGCGGCTGGCTTTCGCATGACCATCCGGTATGATGATAAGGTTTTAAGCTTTGTGCGGACGGAGACGTCCTCTCAAATCAAAAGCGGAACTATGGCGACGAACAGTGCCGGCAATCCGATTTATAGTGTTTATGTCTGCAATGTAGATGAGAAATCCGCACCGAAGCTTTCCGGCAACATCATCAGCTTTGTGTTCAAGGTTAAGGACGGCGTTCCCGACGGAAAAACGGGCATCGGCGCCCACGTCGACCAGATTTGTAATTTTCAGGCACGACAGCTGAATCTGGATTATGACGAGGAGATTCCCCTTACGATTGTACGGCCGGATGTAATTTCCAACGAAGCCTATCTCAGTGAACTGGAGCCCGTTGACGGTAGAATAAGACCAAATTTTTCCTCCGATGTTTATGAGTATGCCATGAATGTCAATTATGATGTGAATTCGGTGGAATTTGCCGCCTCGGCGGCGGAAAACGGCTCGGTCAAAATCAGCCGCAAATCGTTGGAAAAAGCGGGGGCAAAGACCAGAATCGTAGCGACGGTCACTTCGGAGGATAAAAAAAGCAAAGCGGAGTATGTGATTCTTGTCAGCCGGGATACCGCTCCGAGCTATGCGGCGGTATCCGCAGGGAAGAAGACGGAGGAGAAACCGGAGAAAGCCTTGCTACAGGCAGCGAGGGATGACCCGCCGAAAGAAAGCGCGGCGCCCAAAAAGTCCTCGGCAGGCGCGGTGTATGAGAAAGTATCCGCGCCGACGGAGCACACGAAAAACGCAGAGAACGCGTTGGATTCCGGCGAGAATTCCATGGCTCTGCCTGTGGCGGTTCCGCCGCAGGCGAGCGGTCAGCAGGGCGCGGGAGCTCTCTATATTATCGGCAATCAAATGCCCGTATATGTCGTGGGAATGCTGGTGACCCTTCTTTGCATCATGGTGGGAATCGCGCTCAGCTTCTGGCTCAGAATCAATCAGCTCAAGCTGCCGCCGCAGGATGGAAAACAGAAGGAATAGGGACCGTTTTACAGACGGTCTTTTTCTTTGCCAAAAACAGGGCTGCAAATCTGTGCTTTCCTGTTTTCGAATTCTGCAATCGGTGTTATAATATAGTCAATTGCTATAAATTCGAGCAATTTTTTAGAATATGTAATTTTAGAGAATCAGAAATTTATTAATACACCAATACAAAATTGTCATGGAGAAGAAAATGAAACAGATTGCACCAATCAAAAAGAAATCAAAATCGGATCAGAACCGTACCTGCCTTATCTGCGAATTCAATGGTGGGGATATGTGCCTGATTCACGGACAGGGGTATAAGGCCAGAGAAGAGTATCATACCTGCAACGACTGGAGTATTTCTGCATCCGCGCTGGAGCGGCAAAAAAAGCGCGGCGGAAGGTAAGTACATGAAACAGACATTGCGCGCGGCAATCTGCGTCTTGAATTCCAAATATATTCATTCCTCTCTGGCACCCTGGTGCCTGCTGGCAGGGGTTGGCGCTTACGGGGAGGAGGGGGTATCCGCAAAGGTCATCGAGGGTACCATCAATGAGAAATTAGAAGATGTTTTCCTGCGGATTACCGAACAGCGCCCGCAGGCAATCGGCTTTAGCTGTTATATCTGGAATATTGAAAAAACAAAGCGCCTGATTCGGCTTATAAAGCAGGAGCTGCCGGACGCGGTGATCATTCTGGGAGGACCGGAGGTCAGCTATTGCGCGGAAGAAATTCTGCGCGGGGAATCTCAGGTGGATTACGTGATTTCCGGCGAGGGAGAGAAGCCGTTCGCGCTTTTGCTCAATTCTATTCTGCACGGCACCGAAGCTCGCGGACTTCCCGGAGTATGCTGCCGCAGCGGTCATGAAATCGTCACAGCTGAGCCATATGTAACGGAGGAACAGCCGCCCAGTCCTTATACGCAGGAATATCTGGATGCGCTCAAGGGCAGGATTGCTTATCTGGAAACGAGCCGCGGCTGCCCTTACTCCTGTGCTTTTTGCCTTTCGGGGCGCTGCGGCAATGTTCGCTTTTTCGAGTTGGAGCGTGCAAAAAAAGAACTCTTGCTGTTGGCAAACAGCGGCACACAGACGGTAAAGTTGGTTGACCGCACCTTTAACGCCAACCGGAAGAGAGCAAATGAAATCTTTCAATTTATAATAGATAATTATGGAGAAGCGATTCCGCAGGGCGTTTGCTTTCATTTTGAGCTTGCCGGCGATTTGCTGGACGAGACTACGCTCGACCTGCTCGCAAAAGCGCCGACCGGCGTGATGCAGCTTGAAATCGGGCTGCAAAGCTTTCACGCAAAAACCTTGGAGGCAATTCACCGCAGAACCGATGTGGAGCGCCTCAAGCGTAATATCGCGCGACTGGTATCCAACGGGAACATGCATATTCATATCGACCTGATTGCCGGCTTGCCCTATGAGGCTTTTGACCGGTTTGCCCAAAGCTTTAACATCGCCTATGGCTTAAAGCCAAATATGCTGCAGCTGGGGTTTTTGAAGCTGCTTTACGGCGCGCCCATGCGGGAAGAACCGGAGTCGTATCCATGCGGTTATTCAAAGGAACCGCCCTATGAGGTGACGGAAACACCCTGGCTTACGCCAAAGGAGCTGCTTGCGCTGCACCACACCGAGGATGCGCTGGAGCGTCTTTATAACAGCGGTCGCTTCCGCCGAACCTTGCAATACCTGCTGGAGGAAAGCGGTCTTACCCCGTTTGAGCTGTTCCTGGTCTTCGGTGAATACGCGGCGGAGCAGGGCACGGAACGGATTGCGTTGGACGATTATACCGCCCTCGTGTTTAACTATTTCAGCGGACTGACAGGCATCGATCGAAGTGCCCTGCGCGACCGTATGGTTTGTGACCGCCTCGCCGGGAATTCCTCCGGCAGGCTCCCGCGCATTCTGCGCGTAAAGGACAGTCTGCTGAAGCAAGCCGCGGCTGAACTGAATCGGGTTGCGGGAAGCCCCAAAAAAGGTGTAAAGCGCGGGGTGGCCGTGCTCTATTCGGAGCAGACTGTGATTTACGCGGATTATGAAAAACGCAATCCCGTGACGGGAGAATATCCTCTAATAAAAATAAAATTAGACACCTTGTTTCAAAAAACGGAGTACACGCAACAGGGAGGAGCGGCGTTTGAATAAAACAATCGGAATTCTCGCACACGTGGATGCGGGAAAAACCACGCTTTCCGAACAAATTCTGTACCGCACGCGCTGTATCCGAACACTGGGCCGCGTAGACCACCGCAACGCGTTTCTGGATGGCAGCCGTCTGGAGCGTGAACGCGGCATCACGATATTTTCCGATCAGGCGGTATTTCAGTATGGTAACAATACCTATTATCTGGTTGACACCCCGGGGCATGTGGATTTTTCAGCGGAGATGGAGCGGACGCTTGCGATTCTGGATTATGCAGTCGTTGTGGTAAGCTGTGTCGAGGGGATTCAGGCACATACGGAGACTATCTGGAGGCTGCTGCGGCGGTATCGTGTGCCCACCGTATTTTTTCTGAATAAAACAGATCGTGCCGGTGCGGAACCGGAGCGCGTTATTCGGGAAATCCGGACAAAATTCACCGGGGATCTCTGCGATTTTACGGATGGCTTTACAGACGGAGTGATGGAAAAGATTGCGGAGCTGGAGGATGAATTGCTGGAGCGCTATCTGGATAATGATTACGAAGTCAGCCTGTGGCAGTGCGCGGCGCAAAAGCTGATCCGGAATGAAATTCTGTTTCCGTGCTTTCGCGGTTCCGCACTGAGCGGTGAGGGCATTGACGCTTTTTTGCAGGGGCTGGATTCCCTGACCCAAACGTCCTATGTCGCGGAGGGGGATTTTTCGGGCAGGGTTTATAAAATCCGGCATGACGCGCAAGGGGGTCGTATTGTATTTTTGAAGGTACAGAGCGGAACCCTGCACGCCAGAGATTTGGTGGACAATGAAAAAATCAACGAAATCCGTGTTTACAACGGGGCAAAATATGCCTCCGCGCCCCAGGCGCAGGCAGGCGGGCTCTGCGCGGTGACCGGACTTTCGGGGGTAAAAGCCGGAGACGGGGTTGGAACACTGAACGGTCGAACAGAATATGTGATTGCGCCCATGCTTACGGCGAAGGTGATTTATGACCCATCCCTTGCCGCGAGCGAGGTTCTTGGATGCTTTCAAGCGCTGGAGGATGAAGACCCGGAGCTTGGGGTTATCTGGGATGAAACACTGCGGGAGCTTCATATTCATGTAACGGGTGTGATTCAGCTGGAGGTTCTAAAAGAGGTGGTTCAGGAGCGCTTCGGGTTCCCGGTTGAATTCGGGGAATGTGAAATCCTGTATCAGGAGACCATCCGCAGCCCGGTGACCGGATATGGGCACTTCGAGCCGCTCCGCCATTACGCGGAGGTGCAGCTCCGGCTTTCTCCCGGCGAAAGGGGAAGCGGTCTGGCTTTTTCCAGCGAATGCTCCACCGATGTCCTTGCGCTGAATTGGCAGAGACTGATTGAAACCCACGTGTTTGAATACCGGCACAGGGGAATCCTAACCGGTTCTCCCCTGACCGATGTAACAATCACCCTGCTGACCGGACGTGCCCATGAAAAGCACACCGAGGGGGGAGATTTTCGCGAGGCTACCTACCGTGCTATCCGGCAGGGGCTGGAGCAGGCGGAGAATATTCTGCTGGAGCCGTATTACGCTTTTTCCATCGATGTGCATACGGAACAGATGGGGCGTGTAATTTCCGACATCCAGCGGATGAGCGGCAGCTTTGAACCGCCTGAAGCAGAGGATAGCCGCGTGACGATTCGGGGCAGGGCTCCGGTATCCGCAATGATGAATTACGGGCGCGAGCTGATCACCTTTACAAAAGGAAAGGGCAGTCTCAGCCTGCAATTTGACGGGTATGAGCCCTGCCACAATCCCGAAGAGGTCATTGCGCGGATTGCGTACGATAAAATCCGCGATACGGCAAATACCTCCGATTCTATATTTTGTTCTCACGGCGCGGGATACAGCGTGAAGTGGAATGAGGTTATCAACCATATCCATTGCAAATAAAGAAATCCGATAGATATTTATATAATCAGAATTTACAGAGGCAGAGGTAAAAATGGAAAAAAACCAGCAAGCAGAACAAAGTATTATAAAAAAGTTTCGCAAGCAAATCTGGTACAGGTTTATCGGCGGAATGAAGGATTATCAGCTGATTCAGGAGGGAGACCGGATTGCCGTCTGTATTTCCGGCGGCAAGGATTCCATGCTCCTCGCAAAATGCATGCAGGAGCTGCACAAGCACACGGAAATTCCCTTTGAGCTTGAGTTCTTGGTGATGGACCCGGGCTACAACCCGATGAACCGTCAGCTTATCCTCGATAATGCAAAGCTGCTTGAAATTCCGGTCAAGGTGTTTGAAACCAGAATTTTTGAAATCGTTGCGGATGTGGAGCAAACACCCTGCTACCTGTGTGCCCGGATGCGCAGAGGTCATCTTTACAAGCAGGCGCAGGAGCTTGGGTGTAATAAAATTGCACTGGGGCATCACCTTGACGATGTGATAGAAACGATACTGATGAGTATGCTTTACGGCGCGGAAATCAAAACAATGATGCCGAAGCTTCACAGCACAAATTACGCCGGCATGGAGCTGATTCGCCCGCTCTATCTGGTCAGAGAAGCGGATATCCTCGCATGGAAGCGGTATAACGACCTTCAGTTTATCCAATGTGCCTGCCGTTTTACAGAAAACTGCGCGCACGATGATAACGGCGGCGGCTCCAAGCGGCAGGAAATGAAAATTCTGCTGAAAAAGCTGAGGCAGGTCAATTCCCATATCGATATGAATATTTTCCGCAGCGTTCACAATGTAAACCTTGAAACCATCATCGGCTATCGGGATTCAGCCGGCAGCCACAGCTTTTTGGATGATTACGATGCTATTGCCCCGTCATCGCGGGCAGAGGAATAAAACTCAAAAATTACGTCGGAAGCGGCAGCCGGTAACAATGGTTTAAAGGACCGCTTCCCTTTCCAAGGTCAAGCCCGGCCTTCAGCGCTCCGGTGATAAAGTCCTTCGCGTTTTTTACCGCCGTGCTCATCTCATATCCCGCCGCCAAATTGCACGCGATTGCGGAGGAGAGGGTACAGCCCGTACCGTGCGTGTTCGGGTTATTGATTCTCTCCGAGCGGAACCACTCCTCCCTTTTGCCGAAATACAGCAGATCATCCGCGGTCTGTGCAAGATGTCCGCCCTTGATCAGGACGCTTCCGCGAAGCATTTCGCTTATTTTTTGAGCGGCCGCAACCGTCTCCTCCGCTGTTTCAATTGAAAAGCCGCAGAGACTTTCCGCTTCCGGCAGGTTGGGCGTGATGATATCCGCAAGAGGAATCAGCTTTTCAACCAGGGTATCTATCGCGCCGTCGCTGAGAAGCTTGCTGCCGCTTGTCGCAATCATCACCGGGTCCACAACAATGTTTTTGGCTTGGTACTGAACCAGCTTTTCGGCGATAACCGATATGATCTCCTTATTCGATACCATACCGATTTTTACGGAATCGGGGAAAATATCGGTAAAGATACAGTCGAGCTGCTGTGCGACGAATTTTGGAGAAGTCTCTTCCACGCCGTAAACGCCGGTTGTGTTCTGCGCGGTGAGGGCGGTAATCGCGCTCATGGCGTACATGCTATGGGCGGTAATGGTTTTGATATCCGCCTGAATTCCGGCTCCGCCGCTGCAATCGGAACCTGCTATGGTCAGAACCTTTTTCATAGGGCAATTTCCTCCCACTGTGAGAAATTTTTGATGTAGAAATCCGCGATGCTTTGAATTTGCTCCGCGTCGTCTCCTGCGGAGAAATCCTCCACCCCCACAACGCGAAACCCCGCGCTCTTTGCGGTAATCACAGCGTGGAGCGCGTCTTCAAATACAACGGTCTGATTTTTCTCTGTGCCGAGCCGCTTCAGCGCCTGCTCAAAAAATTCGGGCTGGCTCTTGCCGCAATTTGCCTCTGTGCAGGAGAGGATGAAAGAAAAATAGGGGAAAATACCCAGCTTTTTCAGGGCGGCCTCCGCCTGCTTATGGGCTGTTGCCGTCGCAACGCACATCCGGACATTCCTGCTTTTCAGGTTTTCCAGGAACTCCGCGACATGTGGCTTGAGCTTGACTTCGTATCGGTATTTCTTTTCGATTTGTTCACCGAATTGCCGCATCATTTCTTCCGGTGTGTCGGTAAGCCGAAAGGCCGCCTTAAAATAATCGACTGCCTGTGGTAAGCTCATAGGCTTAAGTGTCTGATTCAGGTCCCCGGGCGGAACAATGCCCTTTGCCCGCAGGTAGTCCGCGCCAAAATTATCCCAGATCGCCATGGAATCCAGCAGAGTGCCGTCCAGGTCGAATATTGCTCCTGTCATGGGGTCACCATCTCTTTCGAAAGCGCGCACAGTTCCTTCGCTGCGGCGTAGATATCCGGTTTGGCGAAGATTGCGGAGATCACCGCAACGCCGTCCACGCCGCTGCCTCTTAGCCGCAGGATGTTTTTTTCATGGATTCCGCCGATAGCGACAACGGGGATGGATACCGCCGCACAGATTTCCTTTAGGGTCTGAAAGCTGACGTCCTGCGCGTCGTGCTTGGTGGAGGTGGAAAAAACCGCGCCCACACCGAGGTAGTCCGCGCCGTTCTTTTCCGCCCGAATCGCCTGTTCCACGGTTTGCGCGGAAACGCCGAGAATTTTATCCCCGCCAAGCAGGGTGCGTACATCGCCCGCCGCCATATCGCTTTGCCCCACATGAACGCCGTCCGCCCCCACGGCGAGCGCCACATTGATATTGTCGTTAATAATGAACGGGATATGATACCGGTCGGTCACTTCTTTCATTTTCTTTGCTTCTTCAACGAATTCATCAAAGCTCAAATCCTTTTCGCGAAGCTGGATTAAGGTTGCCCCCGCCTTTATTGCCTGTTCCGCCTGTTCGGTCAGAGAGCGACCGTTCAACCAGGTTCGGTCGGTGACGGCATAGAGCAGCATTGCTTTTTTATCGATCTTCAATCTGAATTCCTCCGTTTAGAATTTCCGCGTTCAAATTGCTCATTGCGTCAATGAGGTAGGCGCGGTAGGTGGAGGTTCCGCCGCCCTCCGTTTTCAGCAGCCGTTCGCGGGCGATTTCGCCGCAAAGCCCCATCGCGCTCACTGCCGCCGCCGTGGCATCCAGTATGTTCTTGGGGTTCGCGCCGCAGAAGGCAGAGATTACGGCGGTAAGCATACAGCCGGTGCCGGTGATTTTTGACATCAGACGGTCCCCGTTGCGGATAATATAGGCCTTTTCCGCGTCCGCAACAATATCGATGGCTCCGGTAATGGCGATGACCCCGCCGGCTCTTTTGCTCAGCTCCTTCGCGAAGGAGACGGCTTTACCGAGATTTTCCTCTGTAACCGCATCATTGACATCCGCGTCAACGCCTTTTGTGGTTCCGCTGCCCTGCGCGATTGCCTTAATCTCTGAAATATTTCCCCGTATTACCGAAAAACGAATATTTTCCAGCAGCTGAGCCGCGGTATTGGTACGCAGGGTAGAAGCGCCCGCCCCGACCGGGTCCAGAACAACAGGATGGGACAGCTGATTTGCCTTTTTCCCGGCCAACAGCATAGAAGTGATCGTTCGTTGATTCAGCGTGCCGATATTAATATCCAGTGCGCTGCAAATCGAGGTGATTTCCTCCGCTTCTCCGTAGTCATCCGCCATGATAGGCGAGGCACCGCAGGCCAGAAGGATATTGGCGCAGTCGTTTACCGTAACATAATTCGTAATACAGTGTACCAGGGGCGTTTTTGCCCTAACGCTTTCCAGAATGGTTTCAAACATAGGAATAACCTCCGCTTGCAGCTTATTTATTAGATATCGGATAGACAGCGTTTCTGATTTTGTGAACAGCTACACAGAGAATGCCGACAAAAATGATAACCGGAAGGGTCGTTCCCACCGGAGAATTGCAATTTAACAGGATATGATAGCCCGTAAAGCCGATTGCCCAAATTGCAAGATTGGTTACGTTGAAAAGTCTGCCCTTCCGTTCTTGCGTGATATGAAGAATAAAATACTCGGTGATCAGCACGGCGAAGAGCGGAGCGAAAACCGAACCGATAAAATACAGAAAATTTACATACTGATCCATAGAAACAAAAATGGCGAGGATTGTACCGGCGATGCAGACACCGAGCGCGGCGTGTTTTTCGTTGATTTTATGATTCAGGTTAACAATGCTGACGCCCCCGGAGTACGCGTCGAGAAAGGTGGTGGTAACGGTGGAAAAAATAACAATGAACAGAGCCACCGCGCCGAGCCCGGCGGAAACCAGAATTGCGGAGATATCCGAGGTTCCGGTGCGGATTGCCGCGGCAAGTCCGATCACATACATCATGCAGCTGCCAATAAAATAACCGGCGGCGCTCGCGGCCGAACCTGCCTTGGGGTGCTTTACGGTACGGGTGTAGTCGGAAACCAGCGGCAGCCACGAGAGCGGCATGGTCACGCTGAGCTCCACCGCCGCGCCGAAGGTCAGTGTTTCAGCGGTGGGCGCGGACGCTCCTGCAATCCCCCGGAATACAATAACGCCAAGCACAATGGAACATATAAAAAGCAGAGCCATTACGACGATATTTAATCGGGAAAGGTTTTTGATTCCGATCGCAATCCAGATCAAAATAAAGATGCCGATTACCACGCACCAGAGCGCCTGATTTTTGTAGTTCATCGCGGAGGAAGTAACCGCGTCGAAGGCTTGCGCTCCGCTGGCGACCATAACCGCCGTCCAGCCAAGGAGCTGGATGACGTTCAGTATGGAAAAAAAGTAGGAACCATATTTGCCAAAGGAAATGCGGGTGGACTCAATGGCGGAAAGCTCACTCCTTGCGCCGATCAGACCGGTAAAATAGAGGATGGCACAGCCGATGATGTGCCCCGTCAGAATCGCGAGGAGACCGTTCCAGAAGCCGAGCGGCGCGAGCAGCGCGCCCGTAAGGATTTCCGCGATGGAAACGGCGGCACCGAACCACAGCAATCCCTGACTGAAGCTGCTTGTTTTTTGTGTGTTATCCATTCATATTCTCCTGTTCCTATGTAAATTTATTATTTGCCGCTCAATATGGATTTCATTCCTTCAAGCGCCTTTGTTTTCTGCAACGCACTGATTAGAAGAAAGGAAATGGCAGCTCCCCCGAACGAACTGACGATAAATGGAAGGACGTAAGCGAAAACCGCCGCCTGTTTCGACATGATGAAAGTTGCGACTGGGTAGGCTGCCAGAGCGCCGAGAACCCCGGTGCCGAATACCTCCCCAAAGCAGGCGAGGGTCAGCTTCTGCGTAGAGCGGTAAAGCAGACCGCATAAAAGCGCGCCGATCATGCTGCCGGGGAACGCCAGCAGGCTTCCGGTTCCCATCATCACGCGCAGCAGCGAGGTGGCGAACGCCATTCCCACTCCATAGGCAGGCCCTAAAAGAACCCCGGCAAGCACGTTCACCATGTGCTGAATCGGGAAGCATTTCGACGCCCCGACGGGAATCGAAAAGGTGGAGCAGGCGACCCCGGCTGCGACGAGAAGTCCCGCAACGGATAATTTTTTAATACTGTTCATAGCTGACTCTCCTTTAAAATCTTGTTCCAATTTTTCTTTTGCCCGCAGTCCCGCCTTCTTTTTCGTTCCTGCTTTCCGCTGCAGCCGGAAAACAACTGGAAAAACACGACAAAAAACGGGATATCCCTCATAAGGCATATCCCGCAATAAGCGTATCCGGTATCCCTACGTTGGCATTATCCAAATCAGGTATAAGGGTCGAAGTTGATTACTTCCTCTCAGCCTGCAAAAACAAGCTCCCCTAATATGAAATTTGATAAGAGCATACCACAGGACGGCCGGATTGTCAAATAAACACGGCGGCATTTACTACGGTAATACTGAAATGATTCAGGACTGCCGCAAGGTTTTGTTTTTGCGGCAGTCCTGTTATATCGGATTGCAAACAAGCTACGTCCCGGTTGGAACCGTAAAGCAAAGTTCCAATCCGGTAGGTTTTGCGTGCGTTAATTGATTCCGGAACACCGTCAGCCACATTGCAGTAATGAAGCTCATCCGAACGCGATATATCCCTGCACAGATAAGCCACTTATACCGCTGACCGTGTTTTGTTCAAAAATCAGCCGGCGGTTCGTTGAGCCGTGAGGAAAAGGTTGCCGGAAGCCTGCGCCGCCGATGGCTTTTTTCAGGTTGACAGACAAATCCTCCTTAGAGTGAGTTCCAGTCGGGCAGAAGTATTGGTTCCCGCAATTCCCTCTTATTTTCCGTTATTTTAAACCTGTTTTTACCCATTTTGGATTGGTCTATAGAAAATCTGTGAAGATACTGCATTCCGTTTTCGTTGCTGTTTAGGATAATTCCGCCGCTGTAATCTTTGTTAACGAAATACGCCGGATGGCTGTCGAAATTCTCATAGGAATCTATGGTGCCGCCGGTCAAAAGCGTATCCTTTAACGCCGAATTCAACAGAGAAAGCTTTGCCTCTTTGTACGGCGGGCTATAGGAGTCCGACGCTTTCAAATAGGCGGATAAATCAATTCCAAACGTGTTGGCAACCTGTTGAATCCGTTTTTCGTCGAATTGCTGATATTTCACTAATTTATCAACTAATCTTGGGGATTGCGTATTAATTAATCCGATATGGGTAGCTTTAACATTTGATTGGTCTTTAAAGTCGAGTAAAATGATATCATATTCACTTGAATCACTCTTGCGGCATAACAGACCGGAGGAAATGTTATTCGCGGTTTTGCTGTCAACAAGGAAAGCAGTAAATGACCAACCAGAGCTTAATGGAATGTTCTCATTGCTGAGTAAGTACTGATTATAATGAGCTTCTGTCTGAGCGCATAAATTTTGGAGATCTTCGCGAAGCTTTAAATCCCTGTAGTCGATATAGTCTTTAAACACGGACTCTTTCAGACACTGGTATACTTGTTTTTTGCTGTTATCATCGGAAATGGTTTCTTTGGAAAGCGGGTATGCTTTCGGTAAGCTATTGTGATTTTCAGCAAGGATTGCACTTGAGCTGACAACCACTAAGCCTGCCCCGAATAGACAAAGCAAAATTGTTATAATATTCCTGTTCTTTATAATCATTACAATCCTCCAAAATGTCACTTAAAAATTTGATAAAGAAAAATAATCTTCCTTTGGCTTTATTATAATTCTTCTAATTAAATTATTCAAATTATAATTACACAAAAAAATAAAAATACTTTATTAAAATTGTAAAAAATTTTAAGTGTTGGTGAAAAATATAACAGCAAATAAAATACTATTTGCTTATTTATTCAAAAAGATTTACAATAAAGTGTAAATCTTTAAGTGGAGGAAGTATTTTGTCTAACTACGTCAACGAAATCAAGAAGAGAAGAACTTTCGCGATAATCTCCCACCCG
>JAEZWL010000111.1 GCA_023420245.1 Bacillota bacterium
CTCCGCCAAGGGCGGACGAAACCGCAAATATCAGGCGATTCTGCCGCTTTGGGGCAAAATGCTCAACGTGGAAAAGGCAAGGCTCGACAAGGTTTACGGAAACGAAAAGCTGATGCCGGTGGTTACCGCGCTCGGCTGCGGAATCGGTGAGGAATTCGACCTGAATAAGCTGCGCTACGGCAAAATTATCATCATGGCCGATGCCGACGTCGACGGCTCTCACATCCGTACCCTGCTTCTGACCTTCTTATTCCGCTTTATGAAGCCGCTTGTAGAGGAAGGGCACATCTATCTGGCACAGCCCCCGCTTTACCGTTTGACAAAGGGTAAAAACCACGTTTACGCGTTCAGCGACGCGGAGCGTGATAAGGTAATGGCGGAGATGGTCGGCAATTACGAGATTCAGCGCTACAAAGGTCTTGGTGAAATGGACGCGGAACAGCTTTGGGAGACGACCATGAATCCCGAAACGCGCACCATGCTTCGCGTGGAGGTGGAGGACGCCGCAGCGGCGGATGAAGCGTTTACCATCCTGATGGGCGACAAGGTTGAGCCGCGCCGCGAATTTATTGAGAAAAATGCGAAATACGTACAGAATCTCGATATCTGAGTTATATTTTTTACTATGTGTATAATTATTAATTAATAATACAGGTTTAAGTTTGAATTCCATGAAAAAAGGAGAAAGCTTTCATGAAAAAGTTTCTGGATGAACAGGAAACCGCTTCCCAACCTCCTGAACGGCAGGGGGAACAGCCCCCCGGAAGTACAACAGCCGTAACGGATTCGGAGGAGGACCCCGGCGACAGCTTGTTTGGGGAAACCATCGAAAGGGAAACGGAAGCCGAAGAGGAAGAGACGGAAGAGGTCGAATGGGACGGCTCACAGGCGGAGCTTGTAGCCGATGAGGGCGCGGCAGAGTATGAGGAACAGAATACCGGAATTAAACTGAAATACGCGCTGAAATCCAAGGAAATTTTTTATGTGCTGCTGAAAACGCAGTATACCTCCGCGCGGATGATTTCGTCCGCTCTGGCAGTCGTGCTCTGCGCGGCGATGGCGGCGGTTTTTTATTCCCAGATGCTGACCACACGCAACGACAGCCTCGGAATGCTTTCGGGTGTCTGCGTGGTTCTGATTATTTTGATTGCGGCTCTGCCCTCCGTTAACATCAAGCTGCAGGCCAACCGGCTTGCAAACGGAAAACAAATCCGCATGAAGATTTATCCCGACCATATTCAGATGGGAAAAGACGATGACCAGTGGGAAATCCCGTTGGACGGAACCGGGGAGCGAATGGTTTTCCGCAACCTGATCATCCTCTACATAGGGGAAAAAAATATGGTGATTCTCCCCATGCGCTGTGTGGACCCGAACCTGCTGCCCGAGGTTGAGGCGATGATTTTCGCCGGAACACAGCCGAAGCAGAAATAGCAGAATGTTACAGGAAAGGAGGAACCGGAATGCCAACCTTTTACGAGGGCGAGCCGATTGAAGCCCTGGAGCAGACCATTGATGCCACGGAGTGGGCTTTTGCCTATGAAGCCGCGCGCAGTGCGGTTTCGCCCATGCACCGCAAAGAGGTGAAGTCCGCAATCTGCCTGACGGCGGGGGTTCTGCTCGGTTCCCTTCTCCCGTTGTACCGCTCCCGGTTTTTAACCGTTTGGGTGCCGGTCTGTGGAATATTTATTCTTCTTTGCCTCGCGGTCTGGTTCTTTTTCTTTCAGCCGAAGGAAATCCGGCGCTGGGCGCGGGAGCTTTACGGCTCCAACGCGCTGCTGGCTCTGCCGCAGAAAATTTCGGTTTACCGCGACAGTGTCGTTATCGAAAACGAGCGCGAGAAAATTCTGGAGTACTGGACGGATTTTTTCCGATGCATTGAAACAGAGAAGGCGTTCGTTCTCAGCGGAGGAATGGAACGGAATCTTCTTGTAATTTCAAAAAAAGATCTTCCGCCCGAACAGGCAGATCGGCTTTCGGCGCATTTTTCAAACGCCTTCGCGTCACGTTACCTGAGAAGCAGGTAACCGTATCCATTTGGACGAAAAAATCAGAAACATCGGATAACAGGAGGAGCGAAATTGCTGGAAAAACCAATTACAGTAAGCTGTCTTACCACCAAACCTGATTACGCCGATTTTAAAAGTGCGGCGGCCAAGGCAATGGTAAATAAAAACGAAATCCGGTTTTTAAGAATTACCGGGTGTGTTCTGATTCTGGCTGCTTTTCTGCTGCGCGCGTTTTTCAGCGGGGGCTTTTTTCAGTACGCGGCCTGCACCGCGATGGCGGCCGTGGGTGTGATTGTCGGCGCGTTTTACGACTCGATTATGCGCTATGCCGTAAGGGCGCACGCCCTGCGGGAATACGAGGATATCAAAAAGAAATTTTTTGCTCAGATTACCGAATTCGGCGAAAGCACGGTTGAGATTAAAACAGACAGATATACAGCCTCTATCCCCTACGAGCTTTTTTACAAGGTCTACGAGGACGCAAGGATGTTTATTTTATACACCGGAATCAACGAAATGAAGTTTATTCCGAAACGAGCAATGAACGAACAGGAATGCAAACAGATACAGGACATTCTGCGGTCAAAGCTTAAAGAAAAATATCAGCAGGAAGGTGCCCGTTAATGGATGATTTACATGAGGAGCAGAGAATTATAAGCGTTGACCTTGAGAAGGAAATGAAGCAATCATTCCTTGATTACTCAATGTCCGTTATTGTTTCGCGCGCTCTGCCGGATGTGCGCGACGGTTTGAAGCCGGTTCACAGAAGAATTCTGTACACGATGTTTGAAAACAGCCTGTCTCCGGATAAAGCCTACCGCAAGTGCGCCGATACCGTCGGCTCTGTGCTGGGCCGCTACCATCCGCACGGTGACGCTTCCGTTTACGACGCGCTGGTTCGTCTGGCGCAGGATTTCTCCATGCGCTATATGCTGGTGGATGGTCACGGAAACTTCGGCTCCGTAGACGGAGACCCGCCGGCTGCCTACCGTTATACCGAGTCGCGCATGAGCAAAATGGCAGTGGAAATGCTTGACGATATCGACAAGGAAACGGTTGATTTTAAACCGAACTACGACGACCGCTTAAAGGAGCCGGTGGTTCTGCCCAGCCGCTTCCCGAACCTGCTGGTGAACGGCTCAACCGGCATCGCCGTAGGGATGGCGACAAATATCCCGCCGCATAATATGAACGAAGTCATCGACGGCATGTGTACGCTCATCGATAACCCAGAAGCGTCGCTCGACGATTTGATGCAGCACATTAAGGGGCCGGACTTCCCCACCGGCGCGATTATTATGGGACGCGCAGGCATCCGCGCCGCCTACGCCACCGGCCGCGGCCGCATCACCGTGCGCGCACGGGCGGAAATTGAGGAAGAAAAAAACGGCCGGTTCAATATCATCGTGACCGAGCTGCCGTATCAGGTCAATAAGGCAAGGCTGATTGAGAATATTGCCGAGCTGGTAAAGGACAAGCGTCTGGAGGGCGTTTCCAACGTAGAGGATCATTCCGACCGCGACGGCATGCATATGGTGATCAGTGTAAAACGCGACGCGTCTCCGCAGATCGTGCTGAACCAGCTTTATTCCTACACCCAGATGCAGGTTACCTTCGGTGCGATTATGATCGCGATTGTGAACGGCGAGCCGAAAACCCTTACGCTGAAGGAAATGCTGCAAAATTACATCGATTTTCAGGAAAGCGTTGTCCGCCGCCGCACCGAGTATGAGCTCAAAAAAGCGGAGGAACGCGCCCATATTTTAGAGGGA
>JAEZWL010000072.1 GCA_023420245.1 Bacillota bacterium
GGTTTTGACCGACCCGAGAGAACTCGGAGAGGCTCCAAAGATAGAAATGCCTAAAGAGTTTGTTATAAATGATAATCTGGTTGTAGAACCTGCTCCGGAAGGAAGCGATGTAGAGGTTGTGAGAGGCCCGAATATTAAGCCTTTCCCCATTAACAAAGCGCTCACAGACAAAGTTGATGGCAAAGCTCTTATAAAGGTTGGAGACAATATAACTACTGACCATATTATGCCTTCAAATGCTAAATTGCTTCCTTTCAGATCCAATGTTCCTTACCTTTCTGAATTCTGCCTGACTCCTTGTGATGCGGAATTCCCCGCAAGAGCGAAGGAAAATGGTGGCGGATTCATAATCGGAGGCTCAAACTACGGACAGGGTTCAAGTAGAGAACATGCGGCTCTTGCACCATTGCAGCTGGGAATTAAGGGAGTTATTGCAAAATCCTTTGCCAGAATTCATATGGCTAACCTTATAAACTCAGGAATCCTTCCAATGACTTTTGAAAACGAAGCAGATTACGAAACAATAGATATGAATGATGAGCTTGCAATAGATAATGCTATAGAACAGGTTAAAAATGCCGATACTATAGTTGTTAAGAATCTTACAAAGAATACACAGTTTAATGTAAAGGTTACCTTGTCAGACAGACAGGTTCAGATGATTCTTGCAGGCGGATTGCTTAACTATACCAAAGTAAACAATGGTTAAAAAGGTTTAAAAAATATGCCCTAAGGGGAGTAAACAAAATGGCTAAGCTGGACTACGATGAAAGTGATAACTTAGTAAATTCATTAAGGGGCAGGGTTTTCAATCAGCTTCGCAAGCAGATTCTGACAGGAGCTTACAAACCCGGAGACAGTCTCATAGAGTTGCGTCTCTCAGAAGAGCTCGGAGTCAGCAGGACACCTATACGTGAAGCTATCAGACAGCTCGAGCTTGAAGGCCTTGTAGTATCAATACCGAATAAGGGCGCAGTGGTAAAGGGCGTTACTGACCAGGATGTAGAAGACATATTTACTATCAGGACAATGATTGAAGGCCTTGCTGCCAGATGGGCAGCTGAAAAGATTACTAAGGAAGAGATTGTTGAACTGAAAGAAGCCCTTGAGTTTGAAGAGTTCTATACTATAAAGAACGATGCAGAGCATCTGATGAGATATGACTCCAGGTTTCACGATATTATTTTCAGAGCATGCAAGAGCAGACCCTTGATGCATATGCTGAGTACTTTTCATCATTATATACAAAATGCCAGAAACAATTCATTTGAAACGCCGGGCAGACCGGCTAAAGCACTTGATGAACATCGTGCAATATTTGAGGCAATAAGCAACAAGGACGGAGAAACTGCTGAGAAGCTGACAATTGAACATATCAGAAATGCCAGCAGGATTTTCAATGAAAAGCATCACAAATAAAGATTTAGAACCGAGGGATTAACCGCTAAGGGGCAACAAATAAATCAGACATCAATTCACCATTAAATGGGTGGATGTCTGATTTTTTTAGCTATTGTAGCCAAACCTTTCACATTACCATGCGCCTTTACAGAAGCTGTGTGGTTCTGTAAAGACGTTAACTGTCGTTTCTGATTTTGATGTTGGCTGTGTCACCCTCATTTTGTCCAGTATATATCTGTATCTAGTCTTATGCCGTTATTTCATTTCAAAGGTATGACTCTCGTATCGGTTCTTATCCAAATAGTTATATCCGCGAAGGATGACCTCGCTTGGCAGTTTCTCCATTGCCTGCAGTGAAATCTTTTCGATATAGTGCGTTTTATCGATTGACTCAATGCCACCGCCTGAAGCGGCACCGTTCGGAATGCATTCGCCGTATATGTCAATAAATTCAAATAATATACCGTCGGTTTCGGCGTATTTTTTTTTGTCTAAGACAGTGAACTCGACTTCCGCATAGGTAGACATAGCCGAACTTTTGAGCGTGATTTTGTCCACCCGAACTCCGTATTTCCCGTATACGGCGGGTTCTTTGCTGGTTTTGGTTTCTTTAGTCCCGGTATTTTTGAGCGTGACTGAGAGCATCGTATCTTTCCTCCTACCCATATCTATCGTGTACTTACCGTTCTCCATTACAAAAGGAACGGTAACACATTTAAATTCCACATCCGGCGCAGTGAAATCACCTTCATAACGACCATCGAGCATATACACTAGGGTTCCGTTTTCTTTAAGCAGATAAGAGACGGAGCAGTTAGCATTATTGATGATAATGGAAGTTTGAAACATCACTTTATGGTTTTTACGGGCGTAATCGGCAATCATACCGGTTTCCCCGCTGAATATCGGCCCCATATTTGCGATTTGATCGGACGGATAGGAATCGGGACCCAGTAGCAGGTAATCGGGCGAAGAGGGCTTGACGTCAAGGACGATATAGACGCTCTGCCCGTCATAGACGGCTTCGCGTACCGCAAAAGCAGCAATTTCGGTCTTTTTGCTTTCTTGAGGCACTACCTTTTGTACAATTGAGGAGGCTTCGGGCAAAACCTTTACATTAGATCTTCTTCCGCTCAGGAAATCAAGGATTCCCCAGGTGTTAGTAAAAGCCAAAGCAGTCCCGGCAGACAGTATGCAGACAATGGTAATGACAGCTACCAGTCGAAAGTATATTTTTTTTACAGGTTTTCCGTCCCTTTTTAATTGGATATTGGTCAGGGTATGATATACATTGTTGACAAAGTTGTTATCAGCCTGACCGAAAGCATTCTTTAATTCTTTCATATCTCGCATGGCAATTGAACCTCCTCGGATAATATTATTTTTAGTTTCTGTCGTCCGCGTAGCATGCGTGATTTTACTGTGCCTTGGGGACATCGTAAAATTTGAGCAATCTCACATATTGAAAAGCCTTCAATATAGTGCAGTATAATGGGCATACGGAGCGTTACATCTATACTGAACAGCGCATCATGCATCTCAAAACTGGCATCCGAAGGCGCGACTCGTTCAGGCACTTCATTCAGCGGTAATTCTCGGCCTGCTTTTCTCTGAATATTGTGGCATTCGTTGATCAGAATACGGATCACCCAAGTCTGCATATAGCGCTCATCTTTGAGTTGATGGCGCTTCTTCCACGCCTTGTACAAACATTCTTGAACCGCCTCATCTCGGTCGCAGCTTTGTGATAACTGTGCATAACTGACGCGATACAGTGTTTGCATCATTGCAACGATCCGCGTTGAAAATTCGTCACATGTCACTCTTTTATCCCCCTTGTTATCTCGTTATTTTTGACCGGTCAACTATTAGACGGACAGGAACTGCCTTTGGTTTTCATATTAATGTTTTTCTTATTTTATATTCTTTTTCTGAGAAAGAATATTTATTGCTTTATCATAGATGATATGATAGTTATCCCCTAACTCATATCGAAATAAAAAGCGGGTGCACGTTTGTATAACTGTGCGTACGATCGCGTTTTTACATAATACAAGCGTATTCCGAGGCTTGAAGAACTGCAAGCATATTTAAAGGAAAATGACAAGACTTTTTATTTAAATACATAAAAAGAAACCTTGCAAATATGCAAAGTTTCTTTTGGTGACCCATAGGGGATTCGAACCCCTGTTACCGCCGTGAGAGGGCGGTGTCTTAGGCCACTT
>JAEZWL010000102.1 GCA_023420245.1 Bacillota bacterium
TCAAATACGATAACAGAAAGGCTGTAAAGCAGAATTAGGATTAACACAACGGATACCCCGATCATGCCATAATGCCAGGCAAATATCCAGGCAGTGTTTGCAACGGAGGAGATGGCGAAATAAGGCCCGATTTCTTGAATCAGGTCCTCCCGGTAGGTGCTTTCATTCCCCCGGAACGCACCGAACTGAAACAGGACGAAGCCCGCCAGCAACAGGTAGATGAATCCCCAAATCAGGAATGTAAACGGAGGAGGTGTAAAAAGGTTGGTATACTGCTGAGACACCTCGCCGGTCGTTTTGCCGTTAAGGGGAAAAATATTCGCGAGCACATTGACCGCTACCATCAGAACAAAGAAGACGGCGTTCAAAATTTTTAATCCGGATAAATCCTTTTTTTCTGTCATAAACGTTACACCCCTTACTTTCAGAATAATATAATAAAAGTCCATTCGGCTTATTATGATACTCCCAGGGCATCTATATTAGTGTTGTATGACAAAGCATGCAGATTTATGCAAAAATATCTGATAAAGCAAGAATCTTTCTTCCCTTGCTGCCGCAACCGCGCAAACCTCTAGTGAACAGAAGCACCGAAGGGCATGAGCGCCAGTTTTGCGATTTTAAAGCACTGGAGCCCGAACGGAATCCCGACAATAGTGATGCAGAACAAAAATCCGATTACCGCCGCTTCCAGAACCAGCGCGAACCCACCGAAAATAAGCCATAATATATTCAGTAAAAAGGACGGTGCCCCTCCCCCATAATATACTTCCTTTCCGAATGGAAAAAAAGCCAGCTCCGCAAATTTAAAGCATTGAATGCCGATCGGAGCGCCCACGATTGTAATACACCATAAAAGTCCGACCAGCGCCCAGCTGAGTCCCATAGCGAAGCCGCCAAAAATAAACCAAATAAGATTACCGATACATCCCATTTGCAATACCCTCCATTACGAATCCGATTCGCTTGATACAATAATCATGATATGCGCCGCCGCGTTTAATTCGTGTCATGCCGTGCCCTTTCCGGTAATAGAATATAAGGGACTGAATTTTATTCCGGGAGCTGAAATTATGCTGGTAAATATCCCCTATCACCGCGAAAACGTAAAGAAATATGCGGAAACCTGGGCACTGAAAAGAAATCCAAAATTTATTGATTTTGAAACAATGGGCGGCGACTGCACGAGTTTCGCTTCTCAATGCATTTTTTCCGGCTGCGGCATCATGAACTATACTCCGGTCACCGGCTGGTATTACATGAGCAGCTACAACCGCACCGCTTCCTGGAGCGGCGTGGAATTCCTTCATAATTTTCTCACCGCAAACCAGTCTGTGGGCCCCTATGCCGTCGTAACAGACATCAGTAAAGCAGAAATTGGAGATATCATCCAGCTCGGCGATGCCGACTACCATTATTACCACAGTCCGGTCGTTGTTGGATTTGACAAGCAGGAAATTCTCCTCGCGGCGCACTCCTTCGACGTTTACGGCAAACCGCTCAGCGGCTACCATTATTTTGTTACCCGCTGCCTCCACATCCAGGGAGTACGAAAATACGGATGACAACCCGAAATTCCCTGCATTTTGAGTATAATTGGATTTTCTTGAGTTCTTCTTTAAGGAATATTAAAAATTAATTAAAAACATTCGCAAAATAAATTGCACCCCATTTGTTAGACAGTATGGCAATACTGGAAACAAACGGGGTGTTTTTCGTTCTATTAAGACAGCAGCATTCTGTCGTTGTCCATTGCGTTGCCGCTGACCTTTTCAAACATTTCAAGAAGGTCCTTCACCTGCAAATTCTTTTTTTCCTGCCCTTTAATATCAAGAATCACTCTGCCTTCATGCATCATAATGAGCCGGTTTCCCAGGCGGATGGCGTCTTTCATGTTATGTGTTACCATGAGGGTAGTCAGGCTGTCCTTGCTGACAATTTCGTCCGTCAGCTCCAGAACCTTGCGCGCGGTCTTTGGGTCAAGAGCCGCCGTATGCTCATCCAGAAGCAGAAGCTTCGGCTTTTGCAGCGTCGCCATCAGCAGTGTCAGCGCCTGGCGCTGACCGCCGGAAAGAAGACCAACCTTGCTGGAAAGACGATCCTCCAGCCCCAGCTCCAGCGTCTTAAGCTTTTCCCGGTAAAACGAGCGCTCTTCATTCTTGATACCCCAGCCGAGACCGCGGGATTTCCCTCTGCGGTAAGCCATAGCAAGATTCTCTTCGATTCCCATTTCCGCTGCGGTACCCATCATCGGGTCCTGAAAAACACGCCCCAGCAGCTTTGCGCGGCGGTACTCCGGCTGCTTGGTCAAGTCGACTTCGTCGAGCACGATTCTGCCGCTGTCACACGGGAACACCCCGGCAATCAGATTCAACAGGGTCGATTTGCCCGCTCCGTTTCCGCCGATCACCGTGATAAAATCGCCGGTCTCGATGGTAAGGCTGATATTATTCAGCGCTTTTTTTTCATTTACGGTATTGGTATTAAATGTTTTACATACATTAGTTAATTGAATCATTCTGCCCATCCCTCCCCTTTTCTGGACAACTGAACACTTTGCAGCTTTCTCTTTGCCACCGGAACAGCCAGCGCAACAATCACCACAATGGAGGTAAACAGCTTCAGGTCGGTGGACTTTAGACCGAGCCACAGAACCAAGGCAATAATCACACGGTAGATTACCGAACCGACCACCACAGAAAACAGCTTGTAGGCAAAGGAGAAGCGGTTGCCCAGCAATACCTCGCCGATGATAATGGAGGCAAGACCGATCATGATGGTACCCTGTCCCATTCCGACATCCGCGTAGCCCTGGCTCTGTGAAACCATCGCGCCCGAAAGTGCAATCAGCCCGTTGCTCAGCAGCAGCCCGAGAATCTTGGTCTTATCGGTATTTACGCCCAGCGCGCGCACCATGTATTCGTTGTTGCCCGTCGCACGGATCGCGCAGCCGATTTCTGTTCCGAAATACCAGTAAAGCAGCACAATGACCGCCAGCATAAAGAAAACTCCCACCATCATGGTTATGATGTTGTTGCTGAGTGCCGGGAACCAGCCGGATACGACGGTAATAATCGTCGATACCCCGAGCAGAGGGGTGTTGGGCTGTGTCATTATGCGGATGTTAATGGAGTACAGCGCGATCATCGTGAGAATACCCGCGAGAATTGCGGGTATTTCCAGCTTTGTGTGCAGGAATCCGGTGACTACACCGCAGAGCATTCCTGCCGCCAAAGCCGCCAGAAGAGACAAATACGGGTTTACCCCGTGGGTAATTAAAATTGCGGATACCGCACCTCCGGTGGCGAAGCTGCCGTCTACGGTCATATCCGCAAAATTGAGAATCTTAAAGGTGATGTAAACACCGAGCGTCATAATACTCCACAGAACACCCTGCATGGCCGCGCCCTGTATGGAACCCGGCAGTGTTGAGAAATCCATAAAACAATCTCCTTAACGCAACAGAGCGATAGGGATTTTCCCTATCGCCATGCTTTTTCTATTTTAACCAATCATAGCTTATCCTGCTTTGGGAACCCGTTTGCGCCCACCGGACGCCGAAGCTCCTTATTTGGAGCTGGCAGCCGCGTCGGCTTTGTCTAAAAGCTCCTTCGGAATTGTCAAACCGATTTTTGCCGCAACTTCCTTATTGATGGAAAGGTCGCAATTCTTGGAGTATTCAATCGGCATGCTCGCAGGCTTTGCGCCATCCTTCAGAATTTTTACCGCCTGCTTTGCGGTCAGAAGACCGAGGTCGTAGTAGTTGATACCGTATGTAGCCAAACCGCCGTTTTTCAGCATACCGGATTCCCCTACGATAATCGGAAGCTTTGCGGACTGGGCAACCATAGAAACAGTAGCCATACCGGCAGCAATCATGTTATCCGTCGGGCAGTAGATCGCGTTTACCTTGCCTACAAGGGACTGTGCCACCTGTTGAATTTCATTGGAGTTGGAAACGGTAGCTTCCACAGCCTCCATTCCGAGAGCGGAAGCGCTCTTTTTCGCGATTTCAATCTGGAATTTGGAATTGGCCTCGCTGGAGCAGTAAAGCATACCGATCTTTTTCGCATCCGGAAGAATTTGCTTTAAAAGCTTGATCTGCTCATCAACCGGAGTCAGGTCGGAGGTTCCGGATACATTCCCGCCGGGCGCCTCGTTGGAAGCAACGAGCTTTGCGTTTGCCGGGTCAGTAACCGCCGTAACTAGAATCGGAATATCCTTTGTCGTATTCGCGACAGCCTGAGCGGCCGGAGTCGCGATCGCCAGAATTAAATCGGACTTATCGTTTACCAGCTTTGTAGCGATGGTCTGGCAGTTTGCCTGCTCACCCTGCGCGTTCTCATAGCTGATCTTAATATTTTTTCCGTCTTCAAAGCCTTCTTTTTTCAGTCCGTCAACAAAGCCCTTGTAGGCTGCGTCCAAAGCCGGATGCTCCACAAGCTGAACCACACCGATTTTAAGCTGCTTCTGCTCACTCGCGCCTGCCGCCTGAGAAGCCGCCGGGGAGCCGCTTGTCGTAGCCGTGGCGTTCGCTGAACATGCCGCCGATGAAAGAGCCATGATACCCGCTAATAAAAATGCGATTGCCTTTTTCATAGTTGTCTATCCCCTCTTCTAACTTTATCCATTTAAAGTACTAAACGCTTTATCACTTTAAACTAATATGTGAATTTTAACATAAAATCAGTCGTTTCGTCAATCTATTTTCTCACAAATTATTCATATCGTAAAGTGGATATATTAGTAAATAACACGGGTAACTTTTCTAAACAAAGAGTATTCCCACGATTTAGGGAAATAAAATCATACCTTTTATTAAAATAATTAAGCACTTGCTTCCAGCCCCGCTAATTTGCATCCTCATTACCGTAAACCTTCGAAATCAGCTGCGCGTAAATAGAGGCCAGAACCTGCTGAAACAGGGTGGCGATCATCACCGGGAACATTACCTCCGGGGGAAAATAGGCGGCGGCAATCACCGCTCCCGCACTGATATTCCGCATTCCGGCGTTAAACGTCATGGATACGATCAAATCGCGCTTCTGCCGGAGCAGCAGCGCGCAAAGCCAGCCTGCCGCGTACCCCAGAGCCGCAAGAACCAGCATCGTGCCGGTAACGGCTAACAGCTGCGGCGTCATATGGCGGACAAACGGAGCCACCTTGGAGGAATTTATGCTTACGACCAGAATGAGCGCGATCTTTCCAAACGGCGCAAGCCGTCGGGCCAGCGGTTTTTTGTATTTTCCCCGGGTAAGCTGATTCATCGTAAGGGCGGCCAGCGCGGGAATCGCAACCATAAATAAAAGCTCCCGCATCATCCCCAGAGTGTCAATCTGCACATTGGAGCCGACAAAAAGGCGAAGGCTGAAGGGAATCAGAAACGGAGCCATGAGCGTATCGGTTAATACCAGAGAGAGCGTAAACGAACCGCTTCCGCGATAAATGGAGACCCACATGAAGCTCACTACCGCGCCGGGCACAACAAACTCCAATACCATGCCCGTAATAAAATACGGATTTTGAGAAAAAAACAGGTGACCTGCCGAGCAGGCCAGAAACGGCATTACGAAATGGAGAATAAAAAGCGTAGCAAGCAAAGGCAGCGGGTGCCGGAACACACGCGCGATATCCCGAAAATCAGAGTTCAGACTTCCGCTGAAGGTCATGACTGCAAATATGTATGGTACAAGGAACAACAGTCTGCCAAGCTGTTCGGGAAATAAAACGCCGATCAGCAAACTGAGCGGCGTAACCAGCGGCATCCATTTTTCAATCACACGATTCAACGCATAGAAAAAGCGCATTCACAAAGCCTCCTGACCCTTTGCTCAAGCTAAACCGAAAGATCTGTTTCCTCCGCGCTCTGCATCAGGCTTTTTAAACGGTCCATATGATACCGGTATACCGTAGCAAAATCTCCGTCCGTTTCCGAATCTGCATGCTGGGGCTTCAAAACCTGAAGCGCACGCAAATCGTCCAGAATCATCTGGTAGGTGGAGAGTTTGTTGGAAATTGTAAAAACCTCGTCGTCGTTCCACCGCAAAAATTTCGCCTCGGCCACGTAAAGGTTAACATTTTCGTTAATCTTCTGAATTGCGGTTTCCACGGCGCGGGTATCAATTTCCCTGTGCCCCGCCGCGTTCTCCATCGAATCCTGTATCCGCGCCTGCAGCTGCTGGAACGATTTCTTAATCTCCTCCGCATAGTTCGGCGGCATAACGACTAAATTGACCACAAGCGCGATGGCTATGCCGATCATACTGTCCGCGGTACTGCTGACGGCAAACGATACCGGCTCGCTGGCGCCCAGATTGTACATGAACATCATGCCCGCAAAAACAAAGCAGGAAAGAGTGGCCGCTCCGTACAGCTTAAAAAACTGGCAGAGATAAAGCGTCAGTATGATTCCCACACCGCAAAGCCCCGCGTTTGCCGTTGCGATGGAATTAAACCCGAAGCCGATTAAGGCGCCGAGAAGCACACCGATAAATTTGTTTTTTCCCGATTTGAACGACACGTCTATGGATTTACCCATCGACATTACGGTTGCGATCACGGCAAAAAACGGCTGATTCAGCTTGCAGAAAAAAGTAACCGCAACACAAATCGTTACGGCAATTCCGGTTTTAATTATTCTAAGACCCATCCGGTGGTTCGATTTAAGCTTGTTTGAAACCCAATTCATTTGTCACCTCATACTGTTCGCAACAATTTCTTCGATTTCCTTCGGATTTTCCAAAATATAATTTGCATGATTCTCCTCCAGCTCGCGTCTGGTGCGAAATCCCCATAAAACTCCGGCGGTATCCATTCCCGCAGCGGCACCGGTTTTCATATCCGTGTTTGTATCGCCGATATAAAGGCACTCGCCCGGCGCAACCTTCAGCTCCTTCGCAATCTGAAGCGCACCCTCGGGAGAAGGCTTGCGCGCCACATCCGGTCTCTGACCGTAGCACGCTTCGAAGGTTCCTGGGCGAAACAATGCCGAAACGATTGCAGAGGTACAATTATGGGGCTTGTTGGACAAAACCGCCAGCTTGACGCCCTTCTGCCTCAAAGCCGCAACCGTATCCGCCATTCCGTCATAATTTATCACCATATTGGTTGGGTCGCTTTCATATAACCGGTCATAGGTTGCCCGAAGATTCATCACTTCATCCTCGGTATACTGTCCTTCTCCACGTACCGTATTCAGCATCCGGCGCATCAGCAGGTCGGCTCCGTTGCCTACCAAGTATCGATACTCCTGTGCCTCAATCTCTTTATAACCGCACTTTTTCAGCGCGCTGTTCGCAAAATAGGCGATGGAATTCAACGTATCCACCAAAGTTCCGTCCAAATCAAAAATGCAGGCCTTGTACAAATTATCACCTTGTCCTCTGAGCATATATATTGATCATACTCATTTCCATCTTGTTTTGCAAGCTTTTTCCCGCACTTCTCTGTCCGGATTCTCACAAACCTCCATCAAAATCATTAAAGCAGCTCATCATACCTCTCTCCCCCGCACAGAAAGCAAGCAAAATTTGAAAGCGAAATTGTGCGGGAGGGGAGCAAGACGAGAGAGGTGCAATCCTCTGGCAAACTGCAACGCTAAAAGGTTTTTAAACATCCGACATAGCCGGAGGCGCATAACAAAAAGCTCCACAACCGTTAGCGATTGTGGAGTCATAAATCGAATCGATATTTTATTTATCCTTATTGATGGAAGAAATCGGGCTCTGCGTTTTAGAAGCCCAGCCGCCGGAAACCTCATCATCCGCAATTTTAATGTCCGCAATCTGCCCGTTTATGATTTGAATAGAACCCTGAAGCTTTGCGCCCTCGCTGATAGAAGCAACCGCAGCGGTCACATTGCCGAGAACAAGCGCGTTGCTCTGGCAGGTGATCATATTCCTGATTTGTGCGTTGCCCTTCAGTTTCCCGTCAATTGAAAGGTTTTCGGATACAATATCGCCGACAAGAACAGATTCATTGTCGATGGAAAGCGTACCTGCGGCACTGATATTTCCCTGAACGTTGCACGCGGACAGTTCGATATTGGCACCCTTAATGTCTCCAACAACCTTGCCGCACACAGTAACGTTGCCTTTGGTAAAAATATTCCCCTTCATGTTGCCGAGAACTTCAATGTCGCTGTCAGAATGGAGCTCGCCTACAATAGATGTACCTTTGGAAATTGTGGTCGTTCCGCCCTCAAAATTCGTGGTAATCGCCGAAAAAATATTGGTCGTGTTATCTATTGCCGTATCTGTCGTCATAGCTGACTCACCCTTTCTGCCCGTACTGTAAGGGGCAAACAAATTCTCCTTGTCACTTTTCGCCTCATCGTTCACAGGCTTAAACTTTAAAAGATTTGCCTTCATCATATTGCTAAAATCCGCTTTATCCACCGTTGGGGCGGTATCAGTTCCCGCACTGTGCTGCAAATCCTCCGCATGGGAAATCCCGGGCTGCAATTTCGATTCTTCTTCGGCGGCTTCTTCCTCAACTGGACCATCCCATATTCTCTTTAACGCCTTTTTCATTTTGTCGCCTGTGCTCTCGTTTACACCCATTCAAAATACCTCCATGCTGCCAGTAATATCTTACACGCGCTGTTTACAAACGCAAATTAATATAACCTAACAAAGCGGTAACACCCTAAGGGAAACCCTTACTTAAACTAGTTTACAACATTCGACACAATTTATCAATATTTATCTTGCAAAATTGTAAAAATATTACGGATTGCCGGTTCGATAAAACGATGAACCACCTTTCTTCCCACTGTTTTTTCGTTTCTTTCCAATAAAAAAGAGCCGGAAATAAATTCCGACCCTTCTCAGTATTTTGATCAATGTCACGCGGCTGCGAAATTCTATCTACTTTTACACATTTCGCTGCAAATACAGCTTTGCAGGCCTTCTGTCTAAATTGGAAGGATAAATATTGTATATAATCCCATCCCTTGCCACCATGGAAATCGGTACCTTCGGCAAAAGATTATGTATCGTCTCGATGAAACCGTTCGCAGGAGCTTCTGCCATTCCTGTAACAATATGGGTCGCGCCTGTTTGTTTTACAAATCCAACCGCCACCAATGCCGCCTCATCGTTAAAATATACTGTCATTTCCGCTTTTGCGTCCCTCGCTGTCTGCCGCAGATATTCCAATTCCTCACAGTTCGTTTCATATCCCGCGGACGCCGGCTGCACACACAAAACCTGCAACGAAGCACCGCGCTCATCGGCTGTTTTTCTACCGGCACGGATTAACCTGTCGCAATCGCGCTGACCGGTTACACAAACCAGGACTGCTGATTTTCCATTCACTTCTCTACCTCCCTTTTAATCATGATTACAATTATATTATAAATGTTTTCGCACCACATTATGGTAACAGAAATTGTATAAATCATTAACAAAGTGTTAAAAAATTATTCGAATAATTTTGTAATATTTGCATAATTTTTTATATTATAGCACGTTATTTGCTTAAATACAAGGGTAACGGGAAAAGTAAAAACGAAAAACCGCAGGACGAACTTGCCCTGCGGTTGGTTTTGCCCCTAAGCGTTTTTGCGGGGGCGAGTTTATTTGATTACGGATAGAGGATCGATATATTTTCCGTTTTTCTTCATTGCGAGATGCAGGTGAGGAGCATCCGCACATTCAAACGGGGTTGTGCCGACCGTACCAATCTCCTGACCCTTCTTAACCTTATCCCCTTTTTTTGCGCTCATCTTATCCAGTCCGCAGTAATACGCTTCAATATCCCCGTGGGTAATCACAATTGTGTTACCGGATAACTCATCCGTATAAACCTGTTTCACGGTTCCGTCCGCTGCGGATTTTACCGCTTCATCCAGCTTTGCGCTGAGATCCACACCGGTGTGGACACGCCAGTCCTTCAATGTGCTTGAATAAATCGGAGTTTGACCGCTGTATTTCTGGATAACGTTATTACTTACGGGACACGCAAAGGTAAGCACCGGAGCTACTGTTTTTTTTGCCGGTTCCTTTACGGCCGGTTGCTTGGGGGCTGTGGAAAATACCGTGCTAGACGGCGCCGGTTCTGAAGATACGACGGCAGCAGATTCCGGTTTGCTGTTATATACTATGATGCCGCTTACTGCTTCGTTCGTCGGTTTCGCTACTGCGCTGCTTGCTGTTTTTTCCTCGGGCGCGTTGTAATTCACTACGCTGTCATAGGTAGTCCACGCGGCAACACCGATTGCAATTAAGCACACACCGAGCGCAATATAAAAT
>JAEZWL010000122.1 GCA_023420245.1 Bacillota bacterium
CTCTAATTCCCGCAGCTAAACGAAGAATTTTTTCCTGCGTTGCTTCCTCCCGGTTCAGCTCACCGGAAATTTGACCGCCGTGCATTACCAGAACCCGGTCGCTCATGCCCAGGATTTCGGGAAGCTCCGAGGAAATCATGATAATGGCCACTCCGTTATCGCTTAGCCGATTCATCAGCTCGTAAACCTCATATTTCGCGCCGACATCGATACCGCGTGTCGGTTCGTCAAAAATCAATACCTTAATGTTGTTGCAGAGCCATTTTGCGAGAACGATCTTCTGCTGGTTGCCTCCGGAGAGGTTGCCGACCGTTTGATTCATGCTCGGCGTTTTAATGTTGAGGCTCTTAATATACGTATCCGCATTTTTCTTCGCTTCGGTTTCATCCACAAAGCCCGCCTTCTGGAGCTGCGGAATATGAGCGAGGTTAATGTTTCGCTCAACCGTCATATTCAACGCAAGACCATCGCGCTTGCGGTCCTCGGTGATGTAGCCGATTCCGTTTTTGATTGCGGTGTTGATGTCCGTAATCTGCAATTGCTTTCCGTCGAGGAATATTTCCTTGCTCATCGTCCTGTCCGCGCCGAAGATCGCCCTTGCAAGCTCCGTTCTGCCGGCGCCCATCAACCCCGCCAAACCGACGATTTCACCGGCGTGCACTTCAATGTGGTCAACGTTCACTCTTTTATTGCGTACATTGCGCGCCTCAAAAACGACGCCGCCGATTTTCCGCTCATAAACCGGAAATTTATCGGTTAAAGCTCTGCCGACCATCATTTTTACCAGCTCGTCAATGGTAACGTCCTTATAATCACGGGTTCCTATATATTGCCCGTCACGAATAACGGACACACGGTCGGTGATTCTGGCGAGCTCCTCCAGACGGTGCGAAATGTAAAACATACCGACGCCCTTGTCTTTCAGCTTATGTATGATAGCGAAGAGGCGGTCGATTTCCGACTCGGTAAGCGCGGCGGTCGGTTCGTCCAAAACAAGTATGCGGGAGTTGAACGAGATTGCCTTGGCGATTTCAACCATCTGCTGTTCCGCTACGCTCAGGTTGCGAATCAGCGCCTTTGGGCTGAAGGTAAGTCCCAATTCATCCAAAATCTCTTTCGTATTCTTATACATCCGCTTGTCGTCAATCAGCAAGCCCTTTTTCGGCTGGCGATCCAGCCAGATATTATCCTCAACAGATAAATGCGGGCACAGGTTGAATTCCTGAAAGATAATGCTGATTCCAAGCTCATGTGCTTTATTCGTATCTTCGATTACAACCTTTTCACCTTGAATGAAAATTTCGCCCTCTTCGGCGTGATAAACACCGGAGAGCACCTTCATCAGGGTGGATTTACCGGCTCCGTTTTCGCCGCAAATCGCGTGAACCTCTCCCGCGTTCAGGTCTAGGCTGACATTGCTGAGCGCTTTAACGCCCGGGAATGATTTTGAGATATTCTGCATTCTCAATAATTCAGCCATTAACTCACCTCCGTATTCCAAATAGCTGAAACGTTTCCAATCAAATTAACGAACCGTTTCGTTTTTACACGCTTATACTATCAAATTTAAAATCAAAACGGAATATAAAAAATAACTGTAATGGTTAAAAAAATGATTATTATGACAGAATATTATTCTGAAAGAAAGAAAAGGATTTACTGAAATCACAATCAGCAAACCCTTTTTCTCAAGGTGAAACGATTTTATTTTACTAAGGATCCCATTTAATCGAACGGGAAAATAAGCTGCTCGTTTTTAAGCGTAAACATATTGCTTTTATCCACTACGCACACATCCGTGTAGGTGGTTCGCTGGTAAACCTGCCGGTTCAGAATCTTAGACACAGTCTCCATACTGTAATAGCCCATCATATATGGATTCTGAAGAACCGCCACCCGAAGAATCCCACGGTCCATATAATCCGCTTCCTCCACCGTACAGTCAATCGAGCCGAGGTAAACATCCCTGCGGTTTAATTCATCGAGGGCACGGGCCGCGCCGGTTGCCGCCTGCGCGTTCAGCCCGACCAGAGCTGTCGTTTCCGGGTGCATCTGTAAAATGGATTTTGTCAGGGCCGCCGCCGTGTCAAAATTGGAGTCGCAATAGACGGTATCAACGATTTTCAGAGAAGAGGATTTATTGATGTAATCCTTAAAGCCCTCTTCGCGTTCGATGCCGGGGGATGCATTCTTAACAAAGCCGATTACGCCGATTTTAGAGTTCGGCGGGAGCCGTTTACCCATCTCCTCCGCGAGAGTTCTGCCCGCCTGATAATTATCGGTTGAAACGGAGGAAAGCCATTTGCTGCTGTTTACAGCGGAATCCACAAGCACCACGGGAATTCCGTTTCTAACTGCTTCTTCCATCGGCTTCGCCATGAGGTCATAGTCACCCGCAGCCAGAACAATTGAATCGTATTTATTTTTGATTGCCTGCTCAATGTAAGCGGTCTGCTGGCGGTAATCCTTTTCCTGCTTTGTCCCGACAAAGCTGATTTCAAGATTGCGGTTATTTCCTGCCGCAAGAGCGCCTTCATAAACGCTCTTCCAGAAATCAGACTCCGTTGATTTTACAATCAAGGCGACTTTGCAGGTCTTTTTCTTCACGGAACAGGAACATAGCGAAAGACTCAGAAAGAGGATGAGCAGCACGGCTGTTATTCTTTTCATTTCAGCACCTCACTTTACATACGGCAGCCGGATGGTTACGGTCGTACCCTCATCCAGTTCGCTCTCATAATGCAGTCCATACTGGCTCCCGTATTGCAGCTGAATTCTTCCGTTGACATTTTTGATTCCGATTCCGGATTTGCTTTTCTGGTCAATTTCCAGAATTTTTGCAAGCTTCTCCGGTTCAATGCCGAAGCCGTTGTCGATTACCTGAAAAACGAGCATGTCCCCGTCGCGCGCAGCCTTTACAATGATTTTCCCCTGATAGGGCAAATCGCCCACTCCATGAATGACCGAGTTTTCCAGGATGGGCTGCAACACAATTTTTAGCGTTTTGCACTGAAGAACATCCGGGTCTGCCTGAATCTCATAGGTAAACTGGTCGCTAAAGCGCATTTTTTGCAGTGTAAGATAGGTTTCCGCGTGTTTCATTTCTTGTTCCACCGTTATCGTATCTCTGCCGCCGCTCAGAGAAAGCCGAAAAAACTGTGCCAGCGAAAAAATCATTTTTACGACCTTCGGATTATCACCGCTCTCCGCCATCCAGACGATGGAATCCAGCGTGTTATAAAGGAAGTGGGGGTTGATCTGGGCATACAGCGTTTTCGTTTCGCTCTTTCTCAGCTGCTGCTGATCATGGACTATTTCTCCCATCAGACGTTTTATCCGGTACACCATATTATTGAAGGAGCGGGAAAGCTCCTGAACCTCAACGGTACCGCTTACCTGAGCAAAGGCATCCATCTCGCCGCCCTCCACCTTGCCCATCAGTTTAATCAAATTGCGGATTGGCCGGGTAATCAACAGCGAAATTAAGATCGATAAAACGGCGATCAAAAATGTTGAAAGAAAAAGTGCGATTGTAATAAAATTCTTGATTTCCGAATCAATCGAAAACAAACCATTGAGCGGGCTGACCCCCACGACCCGCCAATTTGTGCTGTTCAGCTTCTTCACACAAACCGCCATACGCTGGTCATCTACCGTTATAATCGAATTTCCCGGATTCAGCTGATATATACTCGGGTTGATTTTATCGCCGATTCCGTAGTAGATCATCTGCTGGTTCGGGTGATAAATCAGCTCATTGTCCTCACCCAGAATAAAAATATAATCCTTCTTCCCCAGCTCGGAGCACAGCCCCTTAATGCTGTTGAAATTCAGATCAACCAGTATGGTTCCGAAGCATGTTTTTCCGTTCTCCTTCCAGCTGAGTCCCTTGCAAAGAGAAAGCACCCAGGGGTATTCCCCCTGGTAAAGGCACTGCACATGGGGCGCCGATATGTGGTAATTGCGGCTGCCGGGAGGAACGCTTCGGAACCAGGACTGAGAAACAATGCTCGCATTGCCCTTCAGCGGCTTTTCGTTTGTTTTTAAAATCAGCTTGCCGTTTGAATCAAAAACCGCAATGGTATTGATGTCACTGCGGAGGATAAATGGATTCGGGTCCGCAATATCCGGGGAAACCCCCTTATTCTGAACAAATTCGGTAAGCGAATTCGAAACATTCACCATCTCCTCCAAATATCCGTCGATACTTTTGCTCACATTTTCTACAATATGCACATTATATTTGACGGTAGATTCATCGATGGACTGGTTATAGTGGATATTGGTAACATTCGAAATAACGAGTACAGAGGAAACAGCAATAATGGCAGATGTTGCCGCCATAAGCACCCACAGACGGTTCCATCGAAGCTGGTTCTTAATTGTTCGCTTAGTCTTGCCCAATAAAAAATGAAAATTCTTCATGCTTTCCCCCTTACGGGCGGTCAAGATACCACCCTTCGTACTCCGTAACACCGAATACTTATATATAATTCTGTTTAAATCCTACAATTTTAGCTGTTACAGAGCACCGGCATCCGGCTGCTCCAAGCAGCTGTACAAATCCAATTTTATTGTACCACGGATGGATAGCGAATTGAATTCATATTTTTCACGAAACGTTTTTTAATATTTATAGCTTATATACAACAGACCTGTTTTTTTGTTATCTTCTTATATACTATATAAGCGTATTTTAACCACTAACAGTAGGATTACGCATTGACACGTTATAGGGGACGAGTTATCATTACGTTGAAAGAAACGTTTCGCCCAATGACTACATAAACAGGAGTGAACTTAAATGCCATTAACAACAACAGCTCTCATGCTGAAAAAAGCGCAGACCGGAAATTACGCGGTCGGAGCGTTTAACGCTGAAAACATGGAGATGGTTCAGGCAATCATTGCAGCCGCAGAGGAGCTTAACGCTCCGGTAATCATCCAGACAACCCCCGGAACCGTGCGGTACGCGAGCCTGGAGCTTTACCTCGCGAACGTGAGAGCCGCCGCGGAAGCGGCAAAGGTACCGGTCGCCATGCACCTTGACCACGGCGAAAGCTTTCCGCTTGCCATGCAGGCGCTGCGCGCCGGCTATACCTCCATTATGATCGACGGTTCAAAAGAGGTGCTGGAAAAGAACATCGCGGTCACAAAGTCTGTTGTAGACGCATGTAAGCCAAGCTCCGTGCCAGTTGAGGGCGAGCTCGGTAAGGTTGGCGGCAAGGAAGACGACATGGAATGCAGCGGCACCGGCTATACCGACCCGGAGGAAGCCGTTGAATTTGTTAAGCAGACCGGAGTATCCTCCCTCGCGGTCGGCGTTGGAACCGCACACGGCGTATACGCAACCACTCCGGTTCTTAAGACCGAGCTGATCAGTGTACTCCGCAAACGGATTGACGTTCCCATGGTTCTTCACGGTGCTTCCGGTCTAAGCGACGAAGCGGTTCAGGAATGTATCAAGCGCGGCATCTGCAAGGTAAACTTTGCCACGGAGCTGAGAATCGCCTACACGAACGCGGTTCGGGAGTATCTTTTCAAGAACCCGGAGGCCATCGACCCCAAAAAGTACGGCGCGGCCGCACGCGAAGCCGTAAAGACGCTTGTTATGGGCAGAATCAAGGTGCTCGGTAGCAACGGCAAGGCGGAATAACAGGAGGATAAGGCTTTGATTACTACCGTTACTCTGAATGTTGCTGTTGATAAGCTTTACCTGACAGACCGGTTCCAAGCCGGAGAGGTCACACGCGTAAAGGAGTGCAACGCTACTGCCGGGGGCAAAGGGCTTAATGTTGCCCGTGTAGCCTCCATCCTTGGCGAAAAGGTGCTTGCCACCGGGTTTGTCGGCGGTCACAGCGGCGAATACGTGGAGGAAATGCTCCGCAGAGACAGCATTGCCAGCGACTTTATCCATGTGAACGGCGAGAGCCGCACCTGTATCAATATTATTGACCAAAATGGGGTCAGCACCGAGCTGCTGGAGCCCGGCGTAACAGTCACCGGCGAAGACAAAAAAGCGTTCAAGGCGAAATTCGAGCGGTTGATTCACGACAGCAGCGTTGTCGTGCTTTCCGGCAGTGTGCCGCAGGGCTGCGGCACGGAATACTACCCGGAGCTAATTGAAATTGCCAAGAGCAGCGGCAAAAATGTGATTCTGGACACAAGCGGCGAGAATCTGGTTAACGGCATAAAAGCGTGCCCGACCATGATTAAACCGAATAAGGACGAGATCAAAGCACTGCTCGGTGTTGACGCAACCAGCAAAGAGGACGTAATTGCGGCCGCAAAAGCACTTCATCGCAGCGGGATTGCCTATGTGATTGTCTCCATGGGCAAATACGGAGCGATCGTCGTCTGTGACGAAGGCGTGTTTGAGGGAAATCCTCCCGATGTAAAGGTCGTGAACACCGTCGGCTGCGGGGATTCCATGGTAGCCGCGTTTGCCGTAAGCTTTTCACGCGGTTATCCGGTAGAAGAGGCTCTGCAATTTGCCCTTGCGGTTTCCTCCGCAAACGCAATGTGCAAGCAAACCGGATTTTTCTATCCTGCCGACTTGCAGAAGATTCTCTCCCAAGGGAAAGTTACTAAATTAGCTTAAAGCAGGAGGTGCTTTTATGCAAAATCTGCTTCTTGCCATCGATATCGGAACCTCCGCGTGCAAAATCGCGGTATTTGAACCGGATGGCAGTATCGTAAGCGATTGTGCGAAGGATTATCATACCTACTACCCCGCCCCCGGCTGGGTCGACCACGACCCCAACGAATGGTGGCAGGCAATCCGCGTGGGAATCCGCGAGTGTCTTGAAAAGGGCGGAGTTAATCCGCGCGATATTGCGGGAATCGGAATTGACGGTCAAAGCTGGTCCTGCATTCCGGTTGACAGGGACGGAAACGTGCTCTGCAATACGCCGATCTGGATGGATACCCGGGCGAAATCGATCTGCGACCGGGTGAATGAGGAAATCGGAAGCGACACGATATTTAACCTGAGCGGCAATCCGTTCCAGCCTTCCTATACCACACCAAAAATTTTGTGGTTTAAGGAAAACCGACCCGAGGTTTATAAAAACACCTATAAATTTTTGCAGAGCAACAGCTTCATCGCTTACCGCCTGACCGGTTCCTTCAGTCAGGATGTAAGCCAGGGCTACGGTCTGCATGTGTTCGATATCAAAAAGCGCAAATACGACGAAACCATGTGCCGCGAGCTGAAAATCAACCCGGAGCAGCTTCCTGAAATTTTCGGGTGTCATGAGATTATCGGTACGGTAACGGCGAAAGCCGCAGAGGCAACCGGTCTCTGCGAGGGAATCCCAGTCGTGGCCGGAGGGCTGGACGCGGCCTGCGGAACTCTTGGCGCGGGTGTCTGCCGCTCCGGTCAGACCCAGGAGCAGGGTGGTCAGGCGGGCGGCATGAGTATTTGCCTGGACCGGCCCATCGGGGAGAAAACGTTGATTCTGAGTCCGCATGTCGTGCCGGATTTATGGCTTTTGCAGGGCGGCACGGTGGGCGGCGGCGGCAGCCTCCGCTGGCTTGCAAGGGAGCTTGGCGAGCCGGAGGAAATCCTCTCCCGGCAAACCGGAACCGGCAAGCTCAGGCTAATTGACGAGCTTGCCTCTACTGTTCCGGCAGGCAGCGACGGCGTCGTTTTTCTTCCTTACCTTTCCGGCGAGCGCTCGCCCATCTGGGACCCGAACGCCACCGGCGTGTATTTTGGCTTAAGCTTTGATAAAACCCGCGCGCATTTCTTCCGCGCTCTGCTCGAAGGCGCCGCCTACGCGCTGGAGCACAACCTGCAAACCGCAGAAAACGCCGGGGTTAACGTCGATGTTATGTATGCGATGGGCGGAGCGGCAAACAGCCGTCTCTGGACGCAAATCAAAGCGGATGTAACGGGAAAAACCATCCGTGTGCCAAATTCCGACAATGCCTCCACCCTCGGCGCCGCTATTCTTGCCGGCGTGGGAACCGGTATTTACGGCAGCTTTGAAGAGGCGGTAAAGAAGACCATCGAAATTAAGCGCGAGCATGTCCCGAATCCGGAGAGCAGAGAAATCTATCAGCAATATTTCAGCATTTATCTTGAGCTTTATGAAAAGTTAAAAGACACTATGGCCAGACACGCAAAGCTTTTAAGTATAGTTCATTAATTGGAAAAGCATTTGCGGGAATATTTTTCGTGCTCTGCCGCCTGCTGAAATGAACAGCGCAGCACGAGAAACAGACTGAAAAGACCGGGTGTCTTTGGAGTTAATCAATGATAAGGAACAATGAGGTGTAAGTATGAAAGCAGCAGTATTACACGGCGTTGAAGATTTACGCTACGAAGAGAGCCCAACCCCACAGGCCGGTTCCGGTGAGGTTGTAATCCGCGTGAAGGCAACCGGAATCTGCGGTTCCGACATTCCCCGCGTGAACGATACCGCAGCGCACTATTACCCGATTATTCTCGGACATGAATTTTCCGGAGTAGTTGCGGAAATCGGCGAGGGTGTTACCAACGTAAAGGTCGGCGACCGCGTTACCGCAGCGCCGCTGATCCCCTGCATGACCTGCGACGACTGCCAGCAGGGCAACTTCTCCCTTTGCAAGCACTACAAATTCATCGGTTCCAGTCTGTTCGGCAGCTTTGCCGATTATGTGAAGGCACCGGCGATGAATGTGGTTAAGTTCGACGAGAAGGTCGGCTTTATCCAAAGCGCGTTCTTTGAGCCGGCAACCGTCGCGCTGCACGGCATCAAATGTGCGGACTACAGCGGCGGAAAATCCGTTGCGATTCTCGGCGGCGGCACCGTGGGGCTGTTCACCATGCAGTGGGCAAGGATTCTCGGCGCACGCAGAGTCGTTGTCTTTGATATCAGCGACGCGCGCCTTGAACTGGCAAAGCGCCTCGGCGCGGATGCATGCATCAACACCACCTCCCCGGACTTCCTGAAGGAAGCGATGGCGCTCACCGGCGGCAAGGGCTACGGCTTCGTATTTGAAACAGCGGGACAGAACGCGACCATGAATATGGCGTTTGATCTCGCTGCCAACAAGGCAAGCGTCTGCTTTATCGGCACCTCCAGCAAGGACCTGAGCTTCAACTGGAAACAATTCGAGAAGATGAACCGCAAGGAATTCCGGCTGACCGGCTCCTGGATGTCCTACAGCGCACCTTTCCCGGGTGACGAATGGACCATGACCGCGGATTACTTCTCTAACGGACAGCTTAAGTTTGACGACTCGCTGGTCTATAAGAAATTCCCGATGAGTCAGGCTGCCGAAGCGTTCCAGCTCTTCAAGATTCCCGGCGAGGTCAAGGGCAAGCTCATGTTAGTAAATGAAGAAGATTCGTCAATATAACGTTTAGAGAGGATGTTTTATTATGGCAAAATTTGTTATGGAACCCGATGCGGTTGATTTAAGCAAGCTTCCTGTTAGAACCCTGAACACCGGCGTCAAGCTTCCGGGTGTAGGCATCGGCACCTTTGGTTCCGACCGCTTAGCGCTGGACGACATCGCCAACGCGGTGGCCGGAGCGCTCCGTGTCGGCTACCGTTTCATCGACTGCGCCGCCTGCTACGGCAACGAAGCTCTGATCGGAACCGTACTCCACGAGGCAATAGAGGGCGGTCTCCCGAGAGAAGAGCTGTTTGTCATGTCGAAGGTTTGGAATGATAAGCACAAGCCGGAGGACGTAATCGCTTCCTGCAAAAAAACCTTAAAGGATTTGCAGCTGGATTACCTCGACTGCTACCTTGTACACTGGCCTTTCCCGAACTTCCACGCACAGGGCTGCGACGGCGATGCCCGCAACCCGGAATCCCACCCTTACCTTCACGAGGAATTCATGGAGACCTGGCGCGCCATGGAAGCTTTGGTCGATATGGGTCTGGTAAAGCACATCGGCACCTCCAATGTTACCATTCCGAAGCTTGAGCTGATTCTGCGCGACGCCAAAATTCAGCCTTCCATTAACGAAATGGAGCTTCATCCCTGCTTCCAGCTGGGTCAGCTCTTCCAATTCTGTGTTGACCACAACATTCAGCCGGTCGGCTTCTGCCCCATTGGTTCCCCCACCCGCCCGGACCGCGACACAACCGAAGACGACCTCGCCGATATTGAACAGCCGATTGTCAAAAAAATCGCTGCGGCTCACGGCGTACATCCGGCGGTTATCTGCGTAAAATGGGCGGTTACCCGCGGTCAGGTTCCGATTCCGTTCTCCATCCATAAAAACGAATATCTCAGCAATCTGAAATGCGCCACCGAGGACCCGCTTACCTTCGAAGAAATTGAAGCGCTTAAGAGTGTTGACCGCAACTGCCGCCTGATTAAGGGTCAAGTTTTCCTGTGGCCGGGCGCGGATACCTGGCTCGACCTGTGGGATGTTAACGGTACGATTCCGGGCTGGAACGGCTACGAAAAACAGTAACGGGAGGCTTTCATTATGTTAAAAGGAATTCCTTCCATCATTTCTCCGGAGCTTCTTAAGATTCTGGATGAAATGGGACATACCGACGAGCTTACGATCGGCGACGGCAATTTTCCGGGTCACACCTATGGCAAAAAAGTAATCCGTCTGGACGGGCACGGCGTGCCGGAAATCCTTGACGCGATACTCCAGGTTTTTCCGCTGGATACCTACGTTGATCATCCGGTGACGCTAATGGGCGTTGTAAAGGGCGACCCGGTTGAAACCCCAATCTGGGATGAATATAAAAAAATTGTATCAAAGCATGACAGTCGCGGCGCGGACTGCTTTGAAGAAATTGACAAGTGGGATTTTTACAAGAAAACGCAGGAAAAATCCACCGTTGTCATCATGTCATCTGAATCCGCCCTGTACGCGAATATCATTCTTAAAAAGGGCGTTGTAATCGCTTAATTCAATCTCTTTATAAAGCTCTCCCTATTCTCTCATTTCATAATTTCTAAAGCAGGCGCCTCGGGCCAATCTCCGGTCCGGGGCGCCTGTGTGTTTTCTTGTGCGACCGTACGCAAGAAGCCGCCTGCCTGTTCCTTCAACAGACGGGCGGCTTCTCTTTCCCTAAGCGGGCTCTTATCGTTTCAACACCGACTGACCCTTTATGAGACCCGGGCTGAGCTCAATAATCTTGGTTCCGCATATTTGCTCCGATTCCAGATGCTCCAGCATAAGGTTTGCGGCATTTACCGCAATTTCCCGCATAGGCTGCGAGATGATAGTAAGCTTTGGTTTAACAATCTGCGCCAACAGCAAATTATCAAACCCAATAATCGATATTTCCGATGGTATTTTGACCCCGCACTCGTTAATCGCGATGATCGCTCCGAGCGTTATCTCATAATTTGCGCAAAATAATGCGGTAGGCGGATTTTTCAGCCTTAACAGCCTCTTTGCCCCCTCATATCCTCCGCTGATATTGATTTCCCCGCTGATAAGATAATCTTCATTCAGCCGGATTCCGCATTTTTTTGATGCGGATTGAAATCCGTCCATTCTGGATTTCATGGTGTAGACGGACTCGGGTCCGCATAATATCCCAATTCTGCTGTGCCCGTTCGACGCAAATTCCCTCACAGCAAGCTCCGCCGCACCGCGGTTGTCCATGATTACCGCATCCGCCTTATAATCTGTAAGCAGCCGGTCGATCAGCACCACGGGAACACCGCGCTCATCCGCAAGCCGCAGGTGCTCGCCGCTCCGGTCAAACGGAATCGTGATGATGCCATCCACCATTTTCCCAAGCAAAAATTCGAGCGCGTCTTTTTCAACCTGTTTATCCAGACGGCTGTCGCAGATAATAGTACCGTAGCCGTTCTGACGCATGATATCCTCGATATCCGCAATAATGGAGGTGTTAAAGGTGCTGTTCAGTTCGGAGATCAGCACGCCTATCGTTTTGGAACGTTTGCTTTTTAAACCGCGCGCATACTCATTCACACGGTAATCCAGCTTTGTAACCGCCCGGTCAATCGCCTTGCGGTTTGCTTCCATAACGTTCCCGCCGTTGAAATATTTTGATATAGTAGAAAGCGACAAATTAGTCAGTCTTTGAATATCCTTGTAGGTTGCAGCCATAACTACCAGCTCCCGAAATCATTTTGCTCATCCAAACCGGTTTTTTAATTCACTACCGTAATGGTAAAGGAAACCGATTTGCTCTGCTTCTCCTTCAACAGGCTGACACCGCGCTTTTCTTCAAAAACATCGCCCTCGTCACTACAGGTAGACAGTCCGCTCCAAGGCTCCAGCGCAACAAACGGTCCGTTGTTTGCACTCGACCAAAGCAGAAAATAATCAAAATCCGCGAAGCTCACCTGCACACCGCGGCCTGTTGCGGGATTGTAGAGCTTTGCCCTTCTGGATTTCAAGCGGTCAAATATGAGCGCATCCACCTTAAACAGGGAATGCTCCATTTTTAATGTCTTACTGCGGTCAAGGATACGGGAGCGCTCCGAGACATCCACCAGACCCGTGGAAGGCACCGAAGCAGGACAGTCTGCGGTCTCCTCCTGTTCAAATTCCACTACATAATCCTCAAAAGCCTCTGCGCCGGTAAGCGGGCAGTTAAAGCCCGGATGCCCGCCGATTTGAAACGGCATTTCTTCCTCCGTTTGATTGATGACGGTGTACTCCGTCGTGATGTCCTTACCGGAGAGGATATACTGTATTTTTAACTGAAAGTCATAAGGATACCTTGGTAAGGTTTCCTCATTCGAACAAATGGAAAAAGTAATGGAATCATCGGTTTTTTCCATCATTTCAAACTCCAGTTTCCGCACAACCCCATGGCGTTCCATACAGCAGGCTTTATTCCCGCCGATTACCGCTTTTTTATCCCGAAGACTGCCTACGATTGGAAAAAGCACCGGCGCCTGCCCGCCCCAGTAGGCGCTGTCTCCCTGCCAGAGGTACTCTATTGAGTTTTTGTCTTTGATTGATGTCAGCTGACCTCCGAGGGTATCAAACTGCACCGTTAATTCGCTGTTTTCCAGAATGTATTTCACTGTCTTTTTTCTCCTCTAAATAAAATATAAAGAAACGTTTCGTTTTACTATCATTTTATTCTATATTTTATTAGATGTCAAATGGTTTAGCCCATGACAAAGCCCTGCGCCGCTATTTTGATGCAAGGTCTGCGGCAGGTTGAAGAAATTGCAAAAATAGCAAGCGGGGGCTGCCCTCTTGTGGAGAGAGCAGCCCCCTGCTCGGCACAAAGGCTTCACACTGTTCAGCCTTTGCAACCGTTTTCCTTCGCTACATTGTTTAAGCGGATAACGGCGATTGCGCCCCTGCCTTTTTCAGCTTTTTGGAGAGGGGCAGCCCGGGAGGTTATTTCGCCTTTAGAGAGAGAATATCGAAGAAATAAGGCGTTCTCGTAAAGGTATATCCCGCAATTTTATTTGTGTTATATACAACCATATCCTTTTGATAGGTCAGGGGAATATCGATTACATTGCCGAGATTGTAGTTGAAAAGATAAGTATAGGTTTCTCTAATTTCCTTTTCATCCGTCATATTTACCAGCTTGTTGATTGCCGCAAAAAATTCGCCGGAATCGCTCAAGCCTTTCAGCGAAGCCGTCTGGGGATACATGGTGTCCATTGGCGTAAACCAGGTGTGGGGGGAGGCAAAGGCTGCCTGTGTGTGCCATAGGGTGATATCAAAATCACCCGAAAGGTAATCCTTGTACCACTGCATCTGCTCCTGCCCCTTGATATTGATTTCTATGCCGACTTTTTTCAGCTGACTTTTCAAAATATCAGCCACCGGCTTCGTTCCGGCATCAAACAGCTCCTCCATGGTCATGACGAGGCTGAGGGAGCGACCCTCCTTTTCGCGGATTCCGGTCTTTTCATTCAGAACCCAGCCGGCTTTCTCAAGCAATTGCACCGCCTTTTCGGGGTCATAGGAAAACGCTGCGTCAAGCTTCACATCCGCATAAGGCGTATCGTGGGTAGCGGGAATCTCTGCGGGCGGCTCGTAGCCGGAGAAAATGGTTTTGGTGATTCCCTCCTTATCGATTGCATAAGCAATGGCTTTTCTCACATTGAGGTCGGTCATAAGCGGACGGGAAGCATTTAGGGTGATATCCCTGACACGGGTTTCATTTTCGGCAATCTGACCTCCTATTCCGTCCAGCTTTACGATTTGATCATATTCGTCATAGCTGATGAGTGCGCTCCCAAAAATCATGTCGATTTCACCGGTTTTCAGCGCTTGGATTCTTGAGGTGGAATCCGGTATATATTTTACGATAACCTCGTCAAAATCCGGCTTTTTTCCCCAATAGCTTTCGTTCCGCACAAAGCGGGTGTATTGACCCGGGATCATCTTATCATAGATGTACGGTCCGGTTCCGATTACGCCGGAGACCGTTTGAAAATCGCCTTCGTGCAATAGCTCTTTGGCGACAATCGGGTTCACATCCGGCCAACAGAAATCCTGAAGATAGGCGTAGAACGGGTGTGAATAGGTAAG
>JAEZWL010000132.1 GCA_023420245.1 Bacillota bacterium
GGTTTTCTCCGTAATTGCAGTACAGTCCCTCATAGCATTTTTCCCGGAAATACGCGGCATTTTCCTGCCCGTTGGGTGTATCGAAATGCGGCAGCTTGGTCTTGCCGAACTCAAACTCCACGTTGCAGCGTTCGGCAATCTTTACGGTGTTATCCGCGGCTTCGGGATACTGCGGAAACAGCGCGCGCATTTCTTCTTCCGTTTTATAATAAAACTGGTCGCTGCCGAAATCCATTGCATCCTTATCCTCAATGGTATGGTTGGTCTGAATACATAAAAGGATATGGTGCATTTTGCTGTCTTCCCGGTTGATATAATGACAGTCGTTGGTCACAACGAGCGGAATTCCGGTCTCAGAGGACAGCTGGATAATGGAGGGATTAATTCGCTTCTGCTCACGGATTCCGTGATCTTGAAGCTCCAGATAAAAATGCTCCTTGCCGAAAACAGCTTCATACCGCAGAGCAAGCTGTTTGGCGGCGCTGTAATCCCCGGCGGTAAGGGCGCGCGGAATTTCGCCGGCAAGGCAGGCGGAAAGCGCGATTAAGCCCTCGTGGTATTGTTCCAGAAGCTCAAAATCCACGCGCGGCTTGCTGTAGAAGCCCTCCGTCCAGGCTTGGGACACCATGGCAATCAGATTTTGATAGCCGGTGTCGTTTTCACAGAGAAGTACCAGATGGCGGCTTTCCGAATCCAGCTCGTGGATTTTATCAAAGCGGGTTCTCTGCGCGACATAAACCTCACAGCCGATAATCGGCTTGATCCCTTTTTTCTTCGCCGCCTTATAAAAATCGACCGCGCCGTACATTACGCCGTGGTCGGTGATGGCGACAGCGGTATCTCCCCTGGCGGCGGCGGTATCCATCAGCTGCCGGATGCGGCACGCACCGTCAAGCAGGCTGTACTCCGTATGTAGATGCAGATGCACAAACATATGCGCGCCCTCCTTTTTAGTGTAGGATTTCTTCCCTTGTCTTTTTGCTGAACATATTCAAAAGCGTTTCATAGGACTTGTCCAGCATATCCCGCACTATCGCATCGGGAACGTTACCCTCAAGGTAAAGGGAATTCCAGTGTTCCTTATTCATGTAATAGCCGGGTACAATGTCTTTGTATTTTTGCCGGAGCAGGCTGCCGAACATCGGCTCCAGCTTCATCGTAAGAATCGATTTACCGTATTTATCGCCGCCCTGCATTGCGAACATTTTTCGCCGGATCATATAGCGCGTCGCCTGCCATTCCAGCTTATAATCCTTTTCAACGCCCTTTTTCGCGAGCAAATAAGAATCGAACCACTCGTATTTCATAAAAATACCTCCAAATTACGGATAGAACAAACCTGCCCAGTTTATTAAAAATCTTCGGCTAATTCCACAATACGCTGCAAACGGTGGTTCACACCGGAGCGGCTCAACGGCTCCGACAGAGCTTCGCCCAGCTCCCGAAGGGACATCTCCGGATTACGGAAGCGCAGCATAGCAAGCTCCTGCAGCTCCTCCGGCAGCACGGAAATTCCGGCGGTATCCATCACCTTTTCGATTGCGATAATCTGCGCGGCGGCCGCCTGCGCCGTTTTATCAATGTTTGCGGTTTCAAAGTTCGTTTTGCGGTTCACATTGTTGCGCACTTCCTTGAGCATTTTTGCCTGCATCAGCTCCATTGCCGCGTTTCCGGCTCCCATATAAGCCAAAAGGTCGGCAACACGCTCGCTGCCCTTGATATAGACCACAAACGAACCCTTGCGGTTCGTAAGCCCGGGCTGTAGGTCAAGCTCATATGCCTGCCGGATGGTCACGGACAAATCCTTCGCCAGATTCATATACGGCACCACAAATTCAAGATGATAATCCTTCTGCGGGTCGGTGATCGTTCCACAGGATAAAAAGGCGCCGCGCAGAAACGCGCTGCCGCAGCACTCGTTTTCCAGATTGGCGTGGTTAATCCGCAAGCTGATTTCTTCTCCGGTGTGACCAAAGCACCCAAGAACGGATTTGCATTGGTCTTCACCCGCAACCCGCAGGGCAAAGACGTTTTTCCTGTCTTTTCGGCGGGAAACAGCGGTAGAGATATCGACGATCGCTCCGGTGGTTTCAGCAGCCAGCTGCGCCGCAAAGTGAACCAGAGCGTTGTTTTCTGTTTTCAGGGATATATTAAGCGGCTGAAAGCTCTTCCCGAATAAAAGCAGGCCGTAGCACTCCGCTTTTTGACAGCAGGAGTTCTGCGGCGCAACCTTGCAAAGTTCCTTTTTCAGTTCGGACGCAAATGACATGGGTTTCGCCCCCTAACGCTTATTGCTTGCGGATATCACGGTGATTTACGCTCGTCCGCATATTTCTTTCCATCAGATGGTTGTAAAGCAGCTGGGCAAGCGTGACCGAGCGGTGGTGTCCTCCCGTGCAGCCGACCGCAATGACGAGCTGGCTTTTTCCCTCGTTGCAGTAGAGTGGAATCATATAATCGATCATATCCAAAAAACGGGTAACAAAGCCCTTGGTCTGATCCCATTTCATTACATAATCACGTACCGGCTGATCAAGTCCGGTGAGATTTTTCAGTTCCTCCACATAATAGGGATTTGGCAGACAGCGAACGTCAAACACCAAATCCGCCTCACTGGGCAGACCGTATTTGAACCCGAACGATACACAGTGAATCATCAGCGCGTCGGAGGAATCGCCGAGAAACAGATTAGACATACGTTCTTTGAGCTGCGCGGGAGACAGAGATGAGGTGTCGATGATAAAATCCGCCTTTTCCCGGATGGGCTTTAAGGCGTCCCGCTCCAGCTGAACCGCCTGTTCCAGCGAACCAAGGCAGTTTTCCGCCAGCGGATGCTTTCTTCTGGTCTCCTTAAAACGGTTGATGAGTACGTAATCGTTCGCGTCGAGAAACAGCAGTTTAAATTCTTTGTTATCCTGCTTTAACTCATCCAGAGTTTGGAACAGACTCGAAAACATATTTCCCCCGCGCATATCCGTCACAACCGCCACGCGGGAAAGCGCTCCCTTTGCCTGCTGCGAAAGCTCATAAAAGGTCTCGATCAGCTTGGGCGGTATATTATCCGCGCAGTAAAAGCCGATATCCTCAAGGGCATCTACCGCACGGGATTTTCCGGCTCCCGACAGACCGGTTACAATCAAGAATTCCATATTGCCTCCAAAATCATTCAAACGTTTTCACTTCACATTCAAGCGTAACCCCTGTTCGCTCAAAAACAGTTTTTTTAATATATTCAATCAATTCCAGTACATCCTTGCAGGTAGCTCCGCCCGCGTTCACGATAAATCCCGCATGCTTTTCGCTCACCATTGCCCCGCCAACCCGCGCACCTTTTAAGCCGCATTCTTCTATGAGAGTGCCTGCAAAATGACCTTGCGGACGCTTGAACACGCTCCCGGCACTTGGCAGCTCCAGGGGCTGCTTCGATTTTCTGCGCTGAAACAGCTCATCCATCGCGCGCCCAATCTGATCTTTTCTTCCCTTCTCCAATTGAAGGGTCAAAGAAAGAATGGTTTCTCCTGTCTCCGAATAGACGCTGTGGCGGTAACCAAGCTTCAGCTCATCGCCCTTGAAGCCGCCGAGCTCCCCTTTTTGACTGACATGGGTACAGCCGGTCAGAACATTTTCCATCTCACCGCCGTAAGCGCCCGCGTTCATAAACGCCGCGCCGCCTGCCGCACCGGGAATCCCCCACGCAAATTCAAGACCGGTGAGGGAATGCTCCTTCGCAAAATTGCACAAGGAAGCAAGCGTTGCCCCTGCGCCGCACTCAATCACAGTATCCTCCGTCAGCCTGATTTCACTGAATTCCCCCGCAAGCGTTACAACCGCTCCCCGGATTCCGCTGTCGCTGACAAGCATGTTGGAGCCGTTCCCCACTACCAGAAGGGGAATGCTGCGTTCATACGCAGCCTGATACAATTGCTGTATCGCGCTTAGCGTAAATACTTTGATAAATAAATCGGCCGGTCCGCCGATTTTAAATGTGGTGTGGCGACTCATGGGTTCATCCCGGCAGACCATACACCCGCTCTGCGCGGCAATTTGCGCTAACTGATCAATTTGTTCCATGAAATCCTCCGGTTAATCAATATTTAGTAACGGATCATTGAACACCTGAGAATATTGCTTTAAATAAGCCTTGAAACGGTCCAGCCGGGCATTGACCACCAATTCCTCCGGAAACCCGATTTCCTCCATCAGCTTTAACGTATTGGAAAAGCAGCCCACCTGCGTTGAAAAATGAGAATCGGAATTCACGATAACCGGGACAGCATGCTTTTTGCATGCCTCCATAATCTTTTTGCAATTCACAATTGATTTTCTGCGGCTTAGGAACGTGCCTTCGTTAAACTCAACCAGCTTGCCGTTACGGGCAAATTCCGGGATAACGGCTTCAAAATCATACGGATATTCCGCCGTTCCGCTGTGACCGATTACGTTTACTCTGGGGTTTTTCGCAACTTGCAGCCACAGATTTGAGGTCTCCTCCACCGTAGGCTTTTTTGGGGGCATACATGGCTCATGGATGGACGCGACTACCCAGTCAAGATGATCCTGGTCCTCCAGATCGATATTCCCGTCAAAATCGATCACATTGGTTTCTTCGCCGCGAAGAACCAGCACTCCCTCCAGAATATGAGGTACCACCCTCAGGTTATGAAAATACCACTTTCCGGGCGCTCCCGGCAAATTACTCCCGTGATCTGTAATCGCCACCGCGTACAGCCCCTTTTCGGCGGCGGCGTGCACCATTTCCTGCAATGAACTGTATGCGTGAGTTGATGCGGTCGTATGCATGTGTGTATCTGCGATGATATTCATTTTAAACTCCCTTTGACTGGTACTGCGTTTTTATAGATCAAGCTCCAGCTTCTTTTCCTGTTCCTGCATGGTGGAAATATCCATGCCAAGGCTTTGCAGCAGCTCCTGCGCCGCATTATATCCCATTTTCTTCTGACGGTTGTTCATAGCGGCAACCTCGATGATAATTGCGAGGTTTCTGCCGGGCTTTACCGGTATGGTCAGAACCGGAACCCTAATGCCGAGAATTTCCGTATATTCGCTGTCGATTCCCATGCGGTCGTAGACTTTTTTGTTATCCCATATTTCCAGATTAATTACAAGGTCAATTTTTTCGGTCAGCTTTACCGCGCCCATACCGAATATTCTGCGCGCATTGATAATGCCTATGCCTCGCAGTTCAATAAAATGCCTGATGTTGGACGGTGCCTGTCCGACCAGTGATTTTGCGGAAACACGACGGATTTCAACCGCGTCGTCCGCAATCAGGCGGTGGCCGCGCTTAATCAGCTCGATTGCCGTCTCACTTTTACCGACACCGCTGTCGCCCACCAAAAGGACGCCTTCGCCGTATACCTCCACCAAAACGCCGTGCCGCGTGATTCTGGGCGCCAGCTCCACATTCATGAAAGAAACCAACGCCGCCACAAGGCTGGAGGTAGTATCCTGCGTGCTCAGAAGCGGCACCTCGTTCGCCTGAGCGGCTTCCTGAAGCTCCGGCATCGGAGAAATTCCACGGGCGACAATCGCCGCCGGCGGCTTCTTCGAAAAGATCTCACTTAGCACCCGGAGGCGTTCCTCAGGTGCAATCGAATTCAGAAAAGCGGTTTCGGCATTCCCAAAAATTATGATACGGTTTGTATCGTAATAATCATAAAACCGATTCAGCTCCAAACCCGGACGGTTTACATCGGTGGAGCAAATCATAATTTGATCGGGGTCTGAGGGCATATGGATTACTTCCAGCGATAATTCGCTCATTACTTTTGACAGTGGCACGGTAAAGCTTGTAGTCATGAAAAAAACACCCGCTCTCAAAAAAATTATTATCATTATTATAGCTCAATCGAGGGTAAGTTTAAAGTGAATTCACAAATTTCTGCGGGATTCCACGCGAAATCCCTTTCGATCACCCCGATATAAGCGAAATACCCGTATGGCGATCATCCCCTCCGGCACAGCCGGGAGTTTTTGAAGGATAAAAAAATACCGGTGAGCGAAAGCCCACCGGTATATAAGACTCGGAACAGTTGATTGATTGCTCTCAGGCTTCTTTTTGAGCCAGCTTATGGTTCTGCCACATCACATAGAGCGGACCGGCGACGCAAACGGAGGAATAGCATCCGGTTACAACACCGACCATCATCGGCAGCGCAAAAGTCGTTACACTGGTTAAGCCATAGATTAAACCAACGATATAAACAGTTGTAATTGCAGCAAATGTACAGCCTGCGGTATAAAGCGAGCGGGTAAAGGTTTGGTTAATGCTGCTGTCAACCAAAACCGAATACGCTGTCTTGGGTCCCAGCAATCTGCGGTTTTCTCTGATACGGTCGTAAATAATAATCGTATCGTTCAAAGAATAACCCAGAATGGTAAGCACAACCGCGATAAAGCTGTCGTTTAAGGGAATTCGGAAGATAATAAAGGTGAAATAAACCATCACAACGTCGTGCAGCAAAGCGATAATCGCCATGATACCGGCCGACATACCACCAATTTTCTTGAAGCGGATTGCGATGTATATAACCAGGAGAATAAAAGCCATCAAAACGGCGGCAAGACATTTAAAGAAGAAGCTGCGGCCCATGGTCGGGTTTACCG
>JAEZWL010000147.1 GCA_023420245.1 Bacillota bacterium
GGAGAATATTGCGTTTCTGTTTTTGATTACCGCAATGGCAATCCTGATGCGCGTTCTGCTTTTTCCGTTCGAATCCTGCGATTACAATCAGTTTTTACAGGGCTGGTATGAACAGCTGAAATCCAACGGAGGGTTTGCGGCAATCGGAATGAATATCGGCGATTATATGCCGACCTATTTATATCTGCTTGCGGCTTTTACGTATTTTCCCGTTTCGGGGCTGACGGCAATCAAGCTGATTTCCTGTGCCGCCGATATTGTCCTTGCCGTTTATGTGATGAAAATCGTCAACCTGAAATACCGGAGAAAGAGGTACGGCGTTGCCGCTTATTCCATCCTCCTGTTTTTGCCGAGCGTGTTTTTGAATTCAGCGGTCTGGGGGCAGTGCGACGCTATTTTCACTGCCGGGCTTGTCGCCTGTGTGTATTATTTTTTGAAGGAACAGGAAAACAAGGCAATGCTCGCGTATGCTGTTGCTTTTCTTTTTAAACTACAGGCTGTGTTTCTTGCACCATTTTTGCTGCTTCTGCTTTTAAAAAGAAAGGTTCGTCCGCGCACTCTGCTTGTCATCCCTTTGTTATATATGATTGCGATTATACCGGCAGTAATTATGGGACGCGGCTTTTGGGGGCTGCTCACCGTTTACTTCCGGCAGACAACGCAATACGAGATGATCGCGATGTTTCTGCCCAACCTTTACACATGGCTGCCGGAGGACACGCCGGGCTACATTGCTGCCGCCGGAGTGATTCTGGCGGGCGCGCTGGTGCTGATCTCCTTGTTTTATTTTTATAAGAAAAGATTTGCACTTACCAACGGGCTGATGGTTTCAATCGCCCTGTTTTATGCGCTGCTTGTTCCGTTTATCCTGCCGCATATGCACGAGAGATATTATTATCCGGCGGATATTTTATCGGTTGCTTTCGCGTTTTATTTCCCGGAAAAGTTTTATGTTCCGGCGGTGATCGTGTTAAGCTCGACCTATGTTGTGTGCCACAATCTTTTTTATACGGATTTCTTTCCTGTTCAACTGCTGGCGGTGCTGATTTTGGGAATTCTTATTGTGATTGCAAAGCATATTATGGAAGAAATGGAACGAAATACGACAAGGAGAGTGAAGCTTGACTAGGGGAATCGCTCCAATGCGTGCGGAGCATCTGGATAATCTCGCAGAGCTGGAGAAGCTCTGCTTTTCCGACCCGTGGACGCGCGAAGGATTGGAGGCGGAGCTGAGCAGTGATACCGCTTTTTTTGCTGTTGCGGAGCAGGAAGGGTGCGCGGTCGGCTGCGCCGGGATGCACTGTGTTTGCGGAGAGTGCTATATTGATAAAGTCGTCGTTCACCCGGATTATCGCAGACAGGGGCTCGCGCGGGGGCTGGTACAATATTTAATAGAGCAAGCAATCAAGCAGAGCGGCGAATTCATCACGCTGGAGGTTCGGGAGAGCAACGCGCCCGCAATCGCGCTTTATCAAAAGCTGGGGTTTGAACCGGTGGGAACGCGAAAGAATTTTTATTCCGCTCCGAGGGAGAATGCCTTGTTAATGACTAAATTTCTTTAGATTCATCATGGATGAGCATGCCAGCAGGCCTGTTCGGAGAAGGTAAACCGGAAAGTGTGGAACCGGCATCCCCAATCATTTCGGTATTGATATGCTGCAAATCATCAAACAGGCGGACATGAAACAGCAGTTTGACTGGGGCGAGGAAAAGACAAGATGCGCGGGGGTTTACTACCCCGCAGAATAAAAGCCGGTATCGAACAGCGACCGGTTAACGGGAAAAGAGTGCCGTCCGTCCGGTTACGGGCAGGACGGTGTTTTTCTAATCTCCATTCTAAATTTAAGATCATGACAAAGGGGAATTATAGGAAATGCGTATTTTAGCACTGGAAAGCTCCTGTGACGAAACCGCCGCTGCGGTGGTGGAGGACGGGCGTAAGGTTTTGTCTTCGATTATTGCGTCTCAGGTGGAGGAGCATAAATTGTACGGCGGAGTCGTGCCGGAAATCGCCTCCCGGCGTCACTGCGAGGCAATTGTGGGCGTAACACAGCAGGCGCTGGCAGGCGCGTGCATGACGCTGGAAGAGGTTGACGCCATCGCCGTGACCTACGCGCCGGGCTTGATCGGCGCGCTGCTGGTGGGCGTGAATTTTGCAAAAGGGCTTGCGCTTTCCAGCGGGAAGCCGCTTGTTCCGGTGCACCATCTGCGCTCCCATATCGCGGCGAACTACATTACTTCGCCTCAGCTGGAACCGCCGTTTCTGTGTCTGGTTGTTTCCGGCGGACACAGCCATATCATTCAGGTGAAGGATTACACGGAGCTGCACGTTATGGGAAGAACCCGCGATGACGCGGCAGGCGAGGCGTTCGACAAAGCGGCCCGCGCGATGGGGATGCCGTATCCGGGCGGTGTGGAAATGGACAGGCGTGCCGCGTTCGGGAATCCCGACGCGTTTAAGCTGCCGCATCCGGTCGTGAATGGCGCTCCCTATGATTTCAGCTTTTCCGGTTTGAAAACAGCGGTAATCAATTTAATGCACAACGCGAAGCAGAAAGGGCAGGTGCTTTCGGCTGAGGATGTAGCCGCCTCCTTCCGCAAAGCGGTTGTCGATTGTCTGGTGAAGAATTTTCTAAAAGCCGCCGAGGATACCGGCAGTACAAAACTGGTTATCGCGGGCGGAGTTTCCGCAAATTCCCTGCTGCGAAGCCGCCTGCAAGCGGAGTGTGAAACACGCGGGTGGCAGTTTTTCATGCCAGAGCTTTGCCTTTGCGGCGACAATGCGGCAATGGTCGGCGCGCAGGGATATTATGAGTATCAATCGGGGAAAATAGCGGGGATGGATCTGAATGCCTGTGCGGAGATGCCGGTGGACGGAAATGCGGGATAAATGCATAAGCATAATATTTATACATTTTAAATAGAAAATAATCTTCGCAACCGAAAAATAAAGACGGAGTTTTGCCTTGTGGGTTGTTTAAACTTGCAAATTTTGCTTGTGTAGTCAAAAAAATCATTTAATGCTGCATCGATTGCAGCTGCGCCTTGCATGGATTAGTCTGATCTGCGGAACCGTCTGCGACTCAATATGCAGAAAATTAATAATTATGCATTTTATTCTTCTAAAAAAATAATTTGCCAATTTTTTAACGAAATTGCCAAAATGTAATTGATTCCAACTAATAAATGTATTATAATGGTTCTAATTTCGTTTTAGGCCATTGGGCCGGAAGGAGAAAAATTATGACCAATAATAAGTCTGTACTAACTTGGGTCGAAGAAATGA
>JAEZWL010000183.1 GCA_023420245.1 Bacillota bacterium
GGCTGTATTGTGGCGATTATGTGGTATGGGGGGAATATGATCGTAGCCGGAACAATGAAAACCGGCGAGCTGATTAGCTTTATCAGCTACGTTTCCCAAATTTTGATGCAGCTGATGATGCTGTCCATGGTTTTTGTCATGCTGGTCATTTCAAAAGCCTCCGCAAACCGAATCGCCGAGGTTTTGAGCGAAAAGATTGATATTACCGACAGCGGGGTTACCGAAGCCAATCTGGTTCCGGACGGCTCTGTTGTGTTTGAAAACGTTTCCTTTCGCTACAATCCTCAGGCGCAAACCAATACGCTGGATCATATCGACCTCAAGATTAAGCCCGGAGATACCGTCGGTATTATCGGCGGAACGGGTTCCGCCAAAAGCAGTCTGGTTCAGCTGATTCCTCGGCTTTACGATGTGGCGGAAGGCAGAATTCTGGTCGGCGGGCGGGATGTCCGCGACTATAAAATTGAGGATTTGCGCAATGCTGTCAGCATGGTGCTTCAAAAAAACGTGCTGTTTTCGGGTACCATCCGCGATAATTTGAAATGGGGCAATGAAAACGCCGAAGAAGAACAGATTGTCGAAGCCTGTAAAGCCGCGCAGGCGCATGATTTTATCATGAGCTTCCCCAACGGCTACGATACCGATTTGGGTCAGGGCGGCGTCAATGTTTCCGGCGGGCAGAAGCAGCGCCTTTGTATTGCACGCGCGTTACTGAAAAATCCCAAAATACTGATTCTCGACGACAGCACGAGTGCCGTGGATACCGCAACCGATTCCAAAATTCGCTCCGCGCTCAAGAATCTGCGCCGAGACACTACGACGATCATCATTGCGCAGCGCATTACCTCGGTCTGCGAAGCGGATCAGATCATCGTTATGGATGATGGAAAAATCAACGCGGTCGGCACCCATGACGAATTGATGCAAAACAATGAGATTTACCGCGAGGTATATGAATCGCAGCAGAAGGGGGTGGCTGACTGATGGCGGGACCCGGACGCAAACCAGTTACGGGCGTAAAGCCCAAAAGCATCGGCAAGACCTTTTTCAGGGTTGCCGGATATGTATTGCAGCACAAAATTAGATTTTTTGCTGTGCTCCTGCTTATTCTCATAAGCTCAGCCGCTAATGTTGCGGGTACCTATTTTATCAAACCCCTGCTTAACGACTGCATTGTTCCGTTGATCGGAAAGCCGGTTACCGCGGCGGATTTTATCCCCTTTGCCCGGATGATCGGAATGATGGGGGCAATCTATCTGGTCGGTGTGATTTCCACGCTGGTTTATACCCAGCTGATGGTTAAGGTTTCAAACGGCACCCTGAACGCGGTTCGCCGCGATCTGTTTAATAAGATGCAGGATTTGCCGATCCGTTATTTTGATACGCATACACACGGCGAGCTGATGAGTCGGTTTACCAGCGATGTCGATACGCTTCGCGAAGCAATCACGATGGGAATAACGCAGTTCTTAGGCGCGGCCCTGACGGTTGTAGGCACTTTCGTTATGATGCTGGTGCTAAGCCCCATTTTGACCATACTGATCATTTTGATGATTGTGATTATGACCTTCATCATCAAAACGATCGGGGGCAATTCCGCAAAGTATTTCAAAAAGCAGCAGAAGGCGATCGGCGCTGTAAACGGCTATATCGAAGAAATGATCGAGGGGCAGAAGGTCGTTAAGGTTTTTAACCACGAAAGAAACGTTAAGCAGGAGTTTGGCGTTTTGAATGAGAAGCTGCGCCTGGCCGCTACCAACGCTAACTATTACGCGAATGTAATTATGCCGATTATGGGAAATATGAGTTACATTAATTACGCGCTGATTGCGGTATCCGGAGCGCTGCTTGTCATTACGGGAAGAATGGATATCGGTACCATTGCCTCGTTTCTCCAGTATTCCAGAGCCTTTTCCATGCCGATCACGCAGATGTCTCAGCAAATGAACGCGATTCTCGCGGCGCTCGCGGGAGCGGAGCGGATTTTTGAAATTATCGACGAGCAGCCGGAAACAGACGAAGGTTATGTGACACTCGTTAACGCGCGCAAGGATGAAACAGGGAATCTCACGGAAGTACCGGAGAGAACCGGTGTGTGGGCATGGAAGCATCCCCATCATGACGGTACCGTAACCTATACGCAGCTGAACGGTGACGTGCAGCTTTCGGAAGTTACCTTTGGATATGACGAAAGCAAGATGGTGCTCCATGATGTCACGCTTTATGCGAAGCCGGGGCAGAAAATTGCCTTTGTCGGTTCCACGGGAGCCGGAAAAACTACGATTACGAACCTGCTGAACCGGTTCTATGAGGTGCCGGAGGGCAAGCTTCGCTATGACGGCATTAATATCACAAAGATCAAAAAGGACGATCTTCGCCGTTCGCTCGCCATGGTGTTACAGGATACCCACCTCTTTACCGGAACGGTAAAGGAGAATATCCGCTACGGCAGGCTGAACGCGACAGACGAGGATATTTTGGCGGCGGCGAAGCTCGCAAACGCGGATTCGTTTATCCGTCATTTGCCGAACGGCTACGATACGATGCTCACCTCTGACGGTACGAATCTGAGTCAGGGTCAGCGTCAGCTTCTCGCCATCGCGCGGGCCGCGGTCGCCAATCCGCCGGTTCTAATTTTGGATGAAGCGACCAGTTCTATCGATACCCGCACGGAAGCCCTGATTGAAAAGGGCATGGATAAGCTGATGCACGGCAGAACCGTGTTCGTGATCGCACACCGCCTTTCCACAGTCCGTAACTCCGACGCGATTATGGTGCTGGAAAACGGGTGTATTATCGAGCGCGGAAGCCACGAGGACCTTATTTCACAAAAAGGAAAGTACTACCAGCTCTACACCGGACAGTTTGAGCTTTCCTGATAACCAAAGCGAAACGAAAGTAACTGCGCCGTTTGGGATTTACCCAAGCGGCGCAGCTGCTTTTTTTTGTATTGCGCCCGGCTTGGGGGTTACGACTCAGTTTAACAGGACGGCATGTACGCTACGGCTCCCTGAATTGATCAGCGGGGATATCCTGCTCATCATACATAACCTTGGCGTCATTGGTCTTAAGCAGCTCCGTGCCAAGCAGATTTCCTGTTTTCTTGTCAACGCATTCCCGGTATATTTCATTGTGTCGGTAAACCACATCATCCTGTTTGTAAAAATACTCATTGGCAGCCTTTATATGATATTTCACATCAAGAGGAGCGCTTGCACGCAGTTCACCGCACAGGTATTCTTCCGTTACATACACGATTAGTTGAAAGGTCATAGCTGTCGTATTTTTAAAACGGTAATCCAGATAATTGTACATGATAGAAGTACCGGTTCCGAAAGGTACCTGCCTTCCGAAATCAGGGAACAAATCCCACTCGTCATGATGATGGTGTTCCGTAAGCTGCATGGGCGTATGCAGTACCATCCAGTGAATCAGGTTTGTAAATTGGCACATGCCGCCGCCGATATTCTGATCAGTTTGTCCTCCGGCAATGACCAGACCTTCTTTGTACCCTTTTCTTTTAGGGCAGGAGCCCACCAGCCTCCAGAAAGAAAAGACTTCTCCCGGTTTAATTAAAATACAGGAAATCTTCGGAGCCGCGATACCCAGATTCACCGCCTTGTTATTTTGGAGAACGGAATCCACATTTCCCAGTTTTCTGCGAATCAGGGAGTTATGCCTGCAAATCAGATAAGGCAGGGGTTCCTTTTGTCTTTCTTTGGCAAAGGTGCTGGAAGAAAAGAAATCCTTTATTGATCGGATTATTCTGCATTTCAATACGGATATTTTGTAGGTCAGAGGAGAAATTTCGCAGAAAAGCTTACGCCGGGATTTCATGACGATCACATCCTTATGTAACGTAAAGTAGAACTATCTTAAATAGCAGAAATACATATATCATAAATTGTATCATAATCTCTAACAGTGAAAGAGTCAAATTTTAACAAATTAGAAAAATCCCTGCCGCGGATCAGTCGATTAACTGATCAACGACAGGGAATAAGGCTATAGGAAAGATTACCGATACTCGTTTATAACCTGTTCTTTCAAAAACGTTCGCTTGATCTTTCCGCTTGATGTGACCGGGAGCTCATTGACAAACCGGTAGTATTTCGGAAGTTTGTATTTTGCGAGATGAAGGCTTGCAAAAGTTGACAGCTCATCCTCTGTAATTAATGGGTCCTTTCGAATGATAAAGGCGCAGATTTCTTCCCCGAACACAGCGTCCGGAACGCCCACCGCCGCCGCATCCTGAACCCCGTGGCAATCCTTCAGCGTGTTTTCAATTTCAATCGGAGAGATGTTCTCGCCGCCCCGGATGATGATTTCCTTGATGCGGCCCAGAAGCTTGATGTAGCCATCTTCATCCATTTCGGCAAGGTCTCCGGTGTGCAGCCAGCCTTCCTCGTCAAGTGTTTTCTTTGTGGCGTCTTCGTTTTTGTAATAGCCCTTCATCGCATATTCGGTTTTTACACAAAGCTCACCGCAGCTTCCCACAGGAAGAAGCTCATGGGTTCTGGAATCGATGATTTTTGCCTCCACTCCCTCAACCGCGCGTCCGATGGTATGCATTCTGCGGTCCAGACTGTCGCTTTTCAGGGACTGGGTAATGGCGATTCCTTCCGTTTGCCCGTAAACGTTTGACATCTCTGTAATATGCATTTTTTCCATTAACGCAGTCATCAAGCCGGGCGGGCAGTGGGAACCCGCGATAAAGCCTTTTTTCAATGCCGGAAGCTTTTCTATGTGGAGGTGAGGGCTGTTCAGTAAAAAATGGAACATGGTTGGCACGGCGTTGATGGCGGTGCACTTCTCTTTTTCAAGAGCGCGCAGTACTTCCTCGGTATGAAAGCACTCCACAATCACAAGCGTGGAACCGTGCAGAATACCTAAAATTCCACTGAGCACACATCCGATTACATGGAAAAGGGGAAGGCAGAGCAAAAGCCGGTCCTCCGGCGAATAGTTCATGTTTTTTCCGCAAACCAACGCGTTGTTGACAATGGAGTATTGCGTTGTCATTACCGCTTTCGGTTTTCCGGTAGTACCTGACGTATATTGTATATTTACGATATCATCGGCGCAGGGCATATGCGAAACATCGTCCAGCATAGAGTCCGGCATGGCTTTTCCGGCGATTGCCAGTTCTTTTAAGGTGTATACCCCCGGGGAAGCGGTAGCTTCATCGGTAATCACGGTCTTGATCAGCGGCAGCGCGGCGCTGTTCAATTCTCCCGGCTTTGAATGCTGTATTTCGGGGCAGATTGCCTGGAATTTTGTTAAAAACGGCGTTTTGCTTTTGCCGCCTGCCAGAATCACCGCAACAGAATCGGAGTGGTTCAGCTCATACTCCAGCTCTTTTGCGGAGCATGCCGTGTTTAAACAGACCAAA
>JAEZWL010000216.1 GCA_023420245.1 Bacillota bacterium
GTCGTTGCCTTTTGTAACCAGCGGGTTAGTGCAGGATGCGCCTACTGCGGGAACCTTGTTCTTTTTTAAGAGGTCACCGGCAGCCATGGAAAGGCTGGAGCCCCAGGATCCCACGATTGCGGCTACCTTGTCCTTTTCAATTAAGCGGGCGGCCGCTGTTGTTGCCTGTGCCTTGTCGGATTTGTTATCGGCAATTACAAGCTCCACCTTTTTGCCTAATACGGTAGGATAGAGCTTATTGGCGATTTTAGCTCCTTCAACCTCCGCCTCGCCGCCGGCTGCGTTTGCACCGGTGAGGGGTTCAAAAACACCGATTTTAATCGTATCGCCGCTTCCTCCCGGGGCTGGTGCTGATGTGTTTTCAACTTTTTTGCATCCGGTAAAAGCAGAAGCTACCATGACCGATGCCAGTAATAAGGCTGCAAATTTTTTCATAATTTATGTCCTCCTCGGTTATATTGGTTTACCTGGCTTTGTTCGGGAAAAGCCGCTTGAACGCCGCCGGAATCATTAGTAAACTTTTTAGATTATACCATGACATAATTTGAAATTCAAGAAAATATGAATTTTCGATAAAATTAAACATCATTTTATGATTCTCTTAATTTTAATTGATCAGTGCGGAAACTGGCTTACAATATATATGTATATCACAATGGATAATTATGGGGAATTTGTATTTTGAAGCAAGAAAGGAGAATCGCGGAGTTATGAAAGTTTAAAAATAAAAATTGCAAAATGTAAGAAATAGAATCATTCTGCTTCCCATTTTCGTGCGATGTCAGGGAATTTTAGGAGAATTAAATAGCATAATTTTTAAATATGCTTTCGTTGATAACCCTGTCAGAACAAGCGCTGTGCCTGAGTTTTACGGCTCTCCGATAAATAGTTACAAATGGTTACAAAATGTAACCATTTGTAACCTTCCAGATCTTGGGGTGTTGCGTTTTCAAGGATGCCTTGGTATGATTTAGACAATCTTTTCAGTAAAGGAGATTGTGAAATGAACAAGATGAACAAGAAAAAGGGAGTTGCGATATTACTCAGTATCGCGTTGATATTCAGTTTGGTGGCATGTGCAGGAACAGCGCAGGCACAGACCGGCTCTGTTGAAAAATCCGCTTCGGTCGGCAACATTGTTCCCGGTGCGGGGTCCGGGGCTTTGCCGCAGACCAAAACAGTTTCTGTAGTGTCAGAGGTTTCCAGCCCAGAGGCACAGCAAGTATTAAACGTTTCCGCCTCATCCGCTGGTTCGGCGGCGGCGCCCTCCAAAAATTCGGACAGTTCGAGTCCCCAGTCAGTGAACAAGATATCTGTAACGCGGAGCGCCTCCGCGCCGGCACAGTCCTGTACCAATGCAAACGCGGCTCTGAATGCTCTCTGCGGTCAGAACTCAACGAAGGGCAATGCCTGTCCGAGTACCAACGTAATTCAAGTATCCTGTAATACAGGCATCTGCGGAACGCAGATTTGCAGTAAGCTGCCCTGTGCTCCTTCCGGCTGTGACACTGCGTTGTGTAAGGCGGGCTCCTGCAAAGTAACGCCCTCCGGCAATCAGAGCTCCGCTTCCAAGCCGTCTTCGTCAGGCACCACCAAAACTCCGGCAGGAAGCGCTTCCGCACCGTCGAATACAAATTCCTCCGTTGCAAATCAGGTGCTTAGTCTGATTAACGCCGAGCGGACAAAGAACGGCTTATCTCCGTTAACCATGAATGCAAACGCGCAAAAAGCAGCGCAGCTCAGGGCGAACGAGATTGTTCAGCAATTTTCCCACACAAGACCCAACGGTCAGAGCTGCTTTACCGCTTTAAAGCAGTTTAACGTTTCCTATTCCACGGCGGGGGAGAATATCGCCTATGGTCAGCCGGATGCTAAAACCGTTGTGAACGGGTGGATGAATTCCGCGGGACACCGTGCCAATATCTTAAATGGTAATTTCAAGCAAACCGGCATCGGCGTATACCGCGATTCCAAGGGGATTTATTACTGGACACAGTTATTTATCGGTTAAAATTTTTTAAACGTTACAAATATTTAACTGTCATATTCATCAGATTCAGATATAATATAAACAGAGAAAAGATATGCTCGAATTTTGGTGAAGGCAGTGTTTGTATGAATCATTATCGTAAGGTTACAAGGAGCAGAAGAAGAAGACACATCATCATTGTTGTGTCGGGGCTTCTGCTCCTTGCTTGTATAACGTTGACAATTGCTTCTTGCGTTTTTGACCATAAAGTATTCTTTTTTCCCATGTCGAAGCAGGCGGCTCAATTAGAGGATGCGGATTCTCTCAGTTCACTGGCATCCGAAGAGAAACCGCAAAGCCGGCAGGAAAATTCATCGGCTGCAAATGCGGTAAGCTCGATTCCTCCCCAGTCGGCAGCGGCTTCAATTCCTCCCTCAGGAATGTCCTACCAGTCACTATACCCGGATCTCTACGCTCCCGTGGTAAAGCCGATTCAGCCTTCGTCCGAAAAAACCGTTTACCTGACTTTTGACGACGGTCCTTCCGATCTAACCATACCGCTGTTAGACGTTTTGGATCAGTATCATGTTAAGGCGACCTTTTTCTTAATGGGTCATACGGATACCGCGGATTTAAAGGCAATGAAGGAAATTGCAAACCGGGGTCATTCCATCGGCGTACATACCTATACGCACCGATACCGTGAGATATACGCCTCGCCTTCCGCCTACCTTTATGACTTCAACCGGATGCACGAGCTGATTAAACAGGTTACAGGAATCGATACGCAGATTTACCGTTATGCGGGTGGAAGCGTAAACTCGTACAATCGGGATACCGCGAGAGCTATCACGCAGGAAATGAACCGCCGCGGTTATGTTTATTTTGACTGGAACGTAAGCGGAGAAGACGCGGCGCCCGGCGCCACCGCCGCCTCGATTTACCGTGACACGATGAACGGAATCCGCAGGCACAGGCAGTCGGTCGTTTTGCTTCATAATTCCAGTTCGAAACGGGATACGCTGACGCTGACGCCGAAAATCATAGAAACACTGCAAAAGGAAGGCTATCAGTTTAAAACGCTCGACGCGTCGTTGGATAGCAGCCCTTATCGGTTTCCGCTGCCGAAGCCGGTGGCTGTCAACACGAGAACCGTTTCAAGCAGTAAGGCCGTAAAATAAAAAGGAAACGCCGCCAGGAAGTTAACCGGGCGGCGTTTTGTGCGATATGATTTATTTGGTTGTATGGTCTGCGCGGTATTCCGCCAACAGCAGGTCAACCATATTTCCGTAGCTTTTTACGCCTACCTCCTGATGAATCACCTTCAAATAGGTATCGTTCACCGCGTTGACGGTTTCTGAAACCGGTCCCTCGAATTGCCTCCAGTATTCTGTGTTAGCGGTAAGGTCGCGCAGCACGCCGCTGCTCAGCTTGGCGTAAACACCGGAAGCAGCGTCCCGGTCGGTGCCGTACAGCGCGTTGGAGGCGTATACGAAGGCGGACATATATCCAGAGTATTCAAAATCGGGGGTTCCGCTGTTTTTACATACCAGATACCCAATAAAGTTCGCTTCGTCCTCTCTCATAAACCCGCGCAGATG
>JAEZWL010000011.1 GCA_023420245.1 Bacillota bacterium
GCCGCCGATTACATCATTCCGAGCGCACTGGATAAGAGCGTTGCTGACGCGGTTGCAAAAGCAGTTGCGGAAGCCGCCCGTAAAACAGGCGTAGCAAGAATCTAATTTCATTATTGATAATAACACAAAAGGGGCGGGCCGTTCGGTCTGCCCCTTTTATAATAAAATCACATAAAGCTCTCTCTTATTGGGCTTTTTGCAGAATCGGAGCGTCAAAGGGGAGATTCGCGGCAATAGGGTCCAGGGAAACCTGAGAAATAAGCCTTGTTTTCAGCAGAAAATCAGCATACTGCAAATATTGTATGGTTTCCCGGTTGATATCGTCATTCCCATAGATTCCAAAAAAGCCGTCAACCTCCTGCCTTTGCCCTTCCAGCTCCGTTCCGCCCAGGTCATCCGGCAGTTTTCCGGCGGTATACGCGATCAGGCGCTGCCGGTACGTTTTCCAATTCGATGCATCCAAATCGTTTAATCCCCATTTCCGCTTCATCAACCGCAAAAAGTCCGCATCCCGTTTCTTTAGGGACTGCATCGCCCTGTCCCGGTCCTGAAAGGTACAGAGCAGCGGATTTTTCTTTCCGTTGATCACAACAACCGTCTTGATTACCACCGGTTCCAAAGCCTGTACGCTTGTACTGACAGATGCTTTTGAATGCTCCGGTAATATCTGAATGGGCACTGATGCAATAATTTTTCCGTGTGAGCTTATCACAAGAAAGCCTGCTCCGATCGCGGGCACCAGAATAGCCATTATGATGAGTAACTTTTTAAGCGCTTTCATTTTTAAATCCTTTGATAAACAATTTTTATCTTATAAGCCAATTGGAACATAAAAATGTTACCGAAGTTTTAACATTATGGTATAATAGAAAATAATATGACTTTATGGAAAGCAGGTGCTAGGTTGAAGAAACACTGGCTTATTTTGATAGGAATCCTTTTCGGAGTGTTCGATTTTTATTATCAAGAAATGATACAGGGCCTTCCCGTATCCAACATTGTACGTCTGGCGGTGATCTTTGGAATCTGGCTGGTTCCGGCTATTCCGGTTGTTTTATATGAAGCCAAAGCCACCCGCTCGCCTTTCAAATCCGCTCTTGCAAATGTTCTGACCTGGAGCGTTGCTATCTTATCCTATTATCTTTATCTTGCGGTCAAGCTTATTTTCATTGGACAGTCCACGCGCCCCGAGCTGTATTTCGCCAATTATCAGGATGCCTATTACTGGAGTAATCTGCAAAGTCTATTTTTTGGCGACGTATTATACGGCATCGGCGAATGGATCGGAGTTGCCCTGCTGGGCGGATTCCTGACAGGATACCTAATCGGCTTGATTTATCTGCACATAGGGAAGCCTGTGGACAAGCAGAGCCTGTGATATTATCAAACGTGGGGCAGGGTGCCAAAGCACTCTGCCCCACGTTTTACGGAGCCAGGCTCCATACCACAACGGGAAAATCCCGACGTTTGTAACAGTTGAGTATCCATTTAACGGATGGATAAATCCTTCTAATTGGCTTTTAACTGGAATCTCTGCACCAATGTATTCAGGGTTTCCGCCTGCGCCGTTAGATTTTCGCTGGAGGCGGCGCTTTCCTCAGCCGTAGCGGATACACTTTGCACAACATCGGAAATTTGTTCCATTGCCGCCTGTATCTGCACAATGTCCGTAGACTGGCTGGCGGACGCTTTTGAAATTGTACCGATATTCTGAGAAATCCCTTCGATGCTCGCTGCTACTGTTTCCAGTGATTTTGCAGTTTGACCGGCTATCATCGTACCGTTTTTCACCGAGTTAATGGTATTGTCAATCAACACCGCTGTATTTCGGGCGGCCTCCGCGCTTTTTGAAGCAAGATTCCGAACCTCGTCCGCGACAACGGCGAACCCTTTTCCGGCGCTTCCGGCTCTTGCCGCTTCCACCGAGGCGTTCAGTGCCAGAATATTGGTCTGGAAGGAAATATCTTCTATCGTTTTTATGATATCGCCGATTTCATTGGAGCACCTGCTGATTTCCTGCATTGCCGCAAGCATATCGCCCATACGGCGGTTGCTTTCCATTGCTTCATTGCTAACCGACGTGGTGTTTTGACTTGCAAGCTCGGCACTTTCCGCATTATTCCGGATATTATCCGAAACGCTGATTATGGTGGCGGAAAGCTCTTCGACACTGCTTGCCTGCATAGAGGCAACACGGGATAAGGTCTGCGCCCCCTCCGATACCTGACTGGCCCCGACGGCAACATCACCGGCGGAAGCACGAATCTGATTCATTGTAATGTTTAATGATTGGGAGATATTGTCAAGCGCCTCGCGGATGCTCGAAAACTCGCCTTCGTAATCATATTTCAGATGAAAAGCTAAATTACCCTTTGCAATCTGGTTCAGCACCTCGGTAATTTCAGTAATGTAGTTGAAAGCTTGCTCCGCTTTTTTTGTATTTTCCTCCAGCTCTTCTTTTTTTGCGTTTAACAAAAATTTAGAAACAAACATAATCAGAAGGTAGATACTGATAAAAAGAAGCACGACCAATATAAGCCGCAGAACCATTTCCGGTATAAAGATTTCATCTCTTACCGGCAACGTATTTTTTCCGTTAATCGTCCATGCGCAGGCTAACGACACGACCAATTCCGCTATGGCGATCAAAAGTACTTTTAGGTCAAGGTAATAGGCAAGTACAATCACAAAGAAGCTTGTAAAGGACCAAAAGTCTCTTGACGGGATCATATATATAATAAAATTATACTGAACAAACAAAACCAGTAAAAAGAATTTTTTACCTAACTCATACACCTTTTGATCTAGGTGTCCGTTGGTCTTTGATTTTTTGATTAATGTAATTGCAATCGTATCCCAAACAAGGTTAAGTACAAAAAAAGCTGCGATTGCTGCCCAACTCGCGTCTTTATAGAACCCCAATGCTTTTAAAGCCGCAAATGTAAGCCCCGCACAAGTACAGCCGCCTGTGAAAAAAATCATAATCAACTTAAATGCTTTTGATTGATATTCCTCAATAACCGAATCATTTCGCATGAAACCCGCGCCTTCTTTCTCTTGCATTTTACATATATTCCCTCAAATATAAAAATAACAAATAATTTGTCGAAAAGCAATACTTATTTTCTATATATTAAACTTTTTCTTTTTATTTTGTTATGGTTGATTCGATACACACGATAAAGCAAACAGCAAAATCAGCGCTCCTTACCGGGGCGCTGATTTTGCTGTTATAGTCGACTATCAGGAGGTTCTATATAAACAGGTTGGTATCGGAGTTCTCTGCGGAGCCAAGAAACGTCGCCACGCCGGCAATTTCCACGCCGTCGATCAGCTCTTCCTTTCGAATTCCCATAATATCCATCGACATCTGGCAGGCAACCATCTTCACGCCGCTGTTCATCGCCGACTGAATCAGCTCCTCCAGCGAGGACACATTTTTGCTTTTCATGATACCGCGTATCATTTTTGCGCCCATCCCGCCCATGTTCATTTTGGAGATTCCAAGCTTTTTGCTTCCGCGCGGCATCATAACGGAAAACATCCGCTCAATCAAATTCTTCTGCACCTTTATTTTATTGCTTCTGCGCAGAACATTCAGCCCCCAGAAGGTGAAAAACATCGTCACCTTCCGTCCCATCGCGGCGGCGCCGTTGGCAATAATCAGCGCGGCAAGCGCCTTATCCAGGTCGCCGCTGAACACGACCATGCTTTTATCGTTCCCGCTCTGCGCGGCGGCTTGCGCCAGCGTTGCTCCGCCCTTTCGAAGCCGCACGCTGTAGGTCGCCCCGGTACGCTCCACGGAGAGCAGCTCGTTCCCGGTTCTTTCGCACCATACATTGATATCTGAGGCAAACGCGGGGTCGGTTGCCTTCACCTGAAGGATTTCCCCTTCCCGCATATTTTTAATCCCTTCGGATACCTTCATGATCGGCCCGGGGCACTGCAGCCCGCAGGCATCCACCTCAACGACCTTTCCCGTTTCGCACCGCATGGGGGCATCTGCCGATTCCGGCTTTTTGGCAATCCCGATACAATCCGTGGGACTATTCCCCTCCTTATCCTCCTTCGCGGTCATATAGGTTTTGTAGCCGCCGCTGAGATTATAGGCATTGTATCCATTCTGGCTGAGGATACGTGCCCCGATATAACCGCGCAGCCCAACCTGACAATACAGGTACACCGGCTTATCCTTCGGCAGCTCCGGCATCCTCTCCCGTAAAACATCCACCGGGATATTAACGGAACCAGGGATGGCGCCCAGCTGGGCTTCCGCGGTGGTTCGGACGTCGAGAAGGGTAACCTTTGCGGGGTCAAGCTCGTCAACCTCATCATAATAGAAGCTTTTTACATCGCCGCGCAGCATATTTGCGGCTGTGAAGCCGAGCATATTGACCGGATCCTTCGCGGAGGAATAGGGCGGTGCGTAGCAAAGCTCCAGCTCCTCCAGATCATACACCGTCCCGTTCAGGCGCAGCGCCGTGGCAACCACGTCAATGCGTTTATCCACGCCCTCGTATCCGACTCCCTGCGCGCCCAAAATTCGACCGTCCGGCGCAAACAGCAGCTTCAGGCTCATCTGGGTGCCGCCCGGGTAATACCCTGCGTGGCTGGCCGGATGGATATAGGTTTTGGAGTAGGGGATATTCTGCGCCTTGAGCTGTTTTTCGTTCAGCCCGGTGGAAGCCGCCGTCAGGTCGAACACCTTTAAAATCGAGCTGCCCTGTACCCCTGGATTTTTTACGGCACGGTTCCCCAGCACGTTCTCCGCAACCAGCCTGCCCTGCTTGTTCGCCGGTCCGGCCAGCGGAATGAGCGCTTCCTTTGCGGTGGAGAGCTGACGGACCGCGATTGCGTCTCCTACGGCGAAAATATCCGGGTCCGATGTGGCGAACCTTTCGTCCACCCGAATGCTTCCGCCCTCGCCAATCTCCAATCCGGCTTCTTTTGCAAGGCGGCTGTCCGGCGCGACGCCGATGCTTAAAACAACCATATCGGCGTCAACGGAGCGGTTCCCGGTTAAATGCACCAGAAGCCTTTCTTTTTTCTCAAAGCTCTGCACCCCGGTGCCGAGAAGCAGCCGGATGCCGTTTTCCCTGATATGCCGGTGCAGAATTGCCGACATTTCCGGGTCAAGAGACGCGATTACCTGACCGAGATATTCCACCACCGTTACCTCCAGCCCGCGCTGCTTCAGATTTTCGGCCATTTCTATTCCAATAAAGCCCGCGCCGACCACAACGGCGGATTTCGCGCCAGTCTCCTTAATATAGGAATCAATCTGAAAGGTATCCGGAACGCTTCGGAGCGTGAAGATGCCCTTCTGCTCAATTCCCGGTAAATTCGGCCGTTTGGGCACCGCTCCGGGAGAGAGAATCAGCTTATCGTAGCTCTCTTCATAGGTGCTGCCGTCCGAATGGTTCTGAACCGTGACCGCTTTTGCCTCGCGGTTTATCCGGATTACCTCGCTCCTGGTACGTACATCGATACGGAACCGGTCCCGTAGCAGCTCCGGCTTGGTGACGAACAGCTTTTCCCTGTCCTTAATCGTACCGCCGATATAATAGGGAAGCCCGCAGTTTGCGTAAGAGATATATTCCCCTTTTTCAAAAAGAATGATTTCCGTCTCCTCGCTCAGCCTGCGCAGCCTGGCAGCGGCTCCTGCTCCGCCCGCAACGCCGCCTACAATTAAAACCTTCATATCTATCTTCCTTTCCGCCTTCTTCCAAAGAAAGCCTGTAATTTATTCTTTTCAAGATATATATTATTCCCAGTTCCTCTTTTTTTCTGTGACTAAATCACCAAATCGAAAAGAAATGTGATATAATCACAGAATCAAAGGAAATAATGAATATAATAGAATGACTCAGGAATATCTCTTCGTTGATTCTCTGAAAAACGTCCTTATATTTTCGGGGATATTTCGCACTGCAAGGCAAAGCGCCAGTCTGGCGATTCAGTCAGCACCTGACAAGTTTTTGATGCTCTATTACATGTTAGAAAGGAAAATGAAGTATGGCGGATGTCATCATTTTAGGATACGGACCAGCGGGGATTTCCGCTGCAACATACACCACGCGCGCGGGTTTGAACACCATTGTTATCGGACGCGACGGCGGCTCTCTGCTGAAAGCGGAAAAAATTGAGAATTATTACGGCTTCTCAGCTCCGGTTTCGGGCGAACAGCTGGTAAAGGACGGAATCGAGCAGGCGGCGCGGCTGGGTGCTCAGATCATTTCAGACGAGGTGCTGGGGATTACGTATGACGGTCAGTTTACGGTGCAGTGCAAGCACGCGGCTTACCGTTCTCCCGCCGTGATCCTTGCCACAGGCTCCTCCCGAACCGCACCAAAAATCGAAGGGCTGCACCGTTTGGAGGGTCATGGAGTCAGCTACTGCGCTGTCTGCGACGCTTTCTTTTACCGGGGAAAGTCAGTGGCGGTGCTGGGCAGCGGCGATTACGCCCTTCACGAAGCGATGGAGCTGCTGCCGGTCGTCGGTTCGGTAACTCTGCTGACAAACGGCAAGGAGCCATCGGTAGAGCTTCCTTCCAACCTCACCGTGGAGAAAAGGGAAATTGTTTCTTTTCAGGGAGAAAATGTTTTAAGCTCCATTCAGTTTAAAGACGGTTCCTCCAAAGAATTCAGCGGCGTATTTATTGCGATGGGTGTCGCGGGGAGCACCGACCTTGCCAGAAAGCTGGGCGCGCAGACAAAAGGCTCCTCGATTGTGGTGGATGAAGCCATGCAGTCGAGCATTCCGGGTCTTTACGCGGCAGGCGACTGTACCGGCGGAATGCTGCAGGTTTCGAAGGCGGTGTATGACGGCGCGAGAGCTGCTTCCAGTGTCATCAAACAACTGCGGCTGACCTCTAAAAAAGCTTAACAAACAAGGGCGGGGGGGATTCCTTCCTGCCTTTTTTTATTGCCTTTTTTCGTTTTTAGCCTTATAATATTCAGCAATGCTTTTATTTATAAAATATTCATATAAAATTAATTTATTATATTGATTAATTTAAGTTTTCGATGCTAGAATTTTATGCAAGTGTATTGACAATGGCATGGAATCGCTGTACTATTGTATTAATTAAATAGTACATATTATGTTGTTTTCTAAGAGTGTTTTCCATCTTAAAGGAGTGAATACCAACGTGAAGAAAAAGAAGAAAATTATTATTGCAGTATGCGTCGTTGCCGTAGCTGCAATTGGGGTGGTATCCCTGCTGAACGGGAACCGCAAGGGCGCGGCTGTGTCCGTACCCTACGCCCCGCTGAGCAAAACAAGCCTACGCAGCACGATCAGCGCCTCCGGCGTTGTACAAAGCAATGATTCCGTAAATATTTACAGTGATCTGAACTACGCGGTGAAAAAGATCAACGTAAAGGTAGGCGACCGTGTCAGCGCGGGTCAGGTGCTTTGCGAGATCGATTCCGTTGATCTGCAAAATTCTATCAACCAGAAAATCGCTTCGATTCAAACAAGCGCAGCGCAGTCCAACCAAAGAATTAAAACCAGCCAGAAAAAATACAGCGATACCAAATCTAACCTGAGCGCCGGGCTGAACACTCAAATCAACAGCGCCGCCGACAAGGTAGTTTCCGCGCAGCGCGATCTGGAAACCGCCCAGCAGAAGCTGACCGACGCAAAAAAGCGCCTCGACACAAACACGGACTCCAGTTTAATCAGCGCAAAATCTGCCGTTGAGACCGCGCGTCTGGACTACGAAAGCGCAGATAAGTCGTATAACGATTTTAAAAAAGATCATAAGGGCGAAGACATCAGCGGAGATTTACAGGATGAATCCCGCAAGCTGCGGGAAGCAATGGAATCCGCCAAGGTAAGATATGACGCTGCTAAGGCCTCCCTCGCGGCTTATTATACCACACATGACGAGAGCATTGCCGACCTGACTAAGGCCGTGACCACCGCGCAGATCAGTTACGACAGCGCGGTCAAGGCGCAAAAGGCTGCCATCGCCTCGGTAAACCAGGACCTCATCGCAGCCGCGGACAGCATCACCTCTGAAAAGCTTTCCGCCGACCAGAAGGCACAGCAGACGGAGCTGGAATCTTTGCAGACCAAGCTGGCCAAATGCAGTGTTACCGCACCGACCTCCGGCACCATTACCGCCGTTTACGCAACGGAGAACGCGCCGTCAGGCGGACTGATGTTTGTAATTGAAGATATCAACGCATTAGAAATGAAAATTAAAATTAAGGAATCCGACATTGCCAGCGTTAAGCCCGGCATGAAGGCGGTTGTTTCCGCAGACGCAATCGACGGCAAAAAATTCGACGGCGTGGTGGGTAAAATTTCCCCGACTTCCCTGAAGGATAAGGAGGGAAAAACCGTCAGCAGCTCCAACGCGGAGTTTGATGCGGATATCACCATCACCTCGAAGGACCCCGCTTTGCTGATTGGAATGAACGGTTCGGCGGAGATCATTCTGCAAAGCAAGGAATCCGTCTATTCCGTTCCGGTTGACGCAGTAACAACGGACCCACAGGGAAAAGACATTATTTATTCTGCTGTTCAGCAGCAGGATGGCTCCTACAAGGCGGTTGCCGTTCCGGTCACTCTGGGGATTGAAACGGATACCAATGTGGAAGTATCCGGCAGTGACCTAAAGGATGGATTAAAAATTATCACTGACCCGAAGCAGACGCTGCCGAATCAGAAGATTATTCTCGAACCCAACGAAAATGAAGGAACGAGAGCCCCCGGTAAGAAAGAAGCGGCAGGTGCATAGAATGAGCGAAAAAGTAGTAATTGAGATGTCCGATATCGTAAAGTCATTCTATCTCGGAACACCCAACGAGCTGGAAATCCTGCACGGTATCAATTTGAAAATTTATGAGGGCGAGTTTGTATCCATCGTGGGCGCGTCCGGCTCCGGAAAATCCACGCTGATGAACATTATCGGCGCTTTGGACCGGCCAACCACCGGTCAGTACTCGCTGGACGGGGTCTCGGTGGAAAAGATGAGCAGCAATGAGCTTTCTCAGATTCGAAATAAAAAAATCGGGTTTGTATTTCAGAACTTTAACCTGATTCCCCGCTCCACTTCTCTCGGCAACGTGGAGCTGCCGATGCTTTACGCTGGAGTGCCCCTCCGAAAAAGAACCGCCCGCGCAATGGAGCTGCTGGAGCTGGTGGAGATGAAGGACCGCGCGAAGCATATGCCCAACGAGCTTTCCGGCGGTCAGAAGCAGAGGGTATCCATTGCGCGGGCAATGGCAAACGACCCCGCAATCATCCTTGCCGACGAACCGACCGGCGCACTGGACAGCAGCACCGGTCGTCTGGTTATGGACCTGTTCCATACCCTTCACCGGGAAGAGGGAAAAACGATTGTCCTGATTACCCATAACAGTGAGCTGGCGGCGGAAACCGAGCGGATCGTCACGATACACGACGGAAGAATTGGAAACGATGTCAATAACCGTTTCAATTCTCAGGAGGCGGAACATGAATCTGCTTGAAAATATTTCTTTGGCCATTAACGGGCTGAAGTCCAATAAAATGCGCGCACTCCTTACCATGCTGGGCATTATCATCGGTATCGGCTCCGTCATTGCCATCACCTCCGTAGGCAACGCGATGACGAATGCCATGAACGAAGCTTTTAAAAGCTTCGGAATTACGAACATCCAGGCATCCATAACCATGAAAAATGACAGCATCTACAACCAGGGGTGGGGGAGCAGCGCTTCCAATCCTGACGATAACGATTTGATCTCAGATGAAATGATGGAAAAGCTAAAGGCAAAATTCGGTTCCAAAATCTCTGCAATCGGTCTTACGCAAAGCGCGGGTACAGGAAAAATCGAATTTGACCGGAAAAAAGCGACTGTTAAAATATCCGGGGTAAACGATGAAAGCGATACCGTCAACAACATCGAACTGAAGAGCGGCCGCTTTATCAGCAAAAAGGATATGCAGAGCGCAAGATATGTTACCGTGATTTCCGAGCATCTTGCTTCTGATCTTTACGGCAGCCAGAGCTGCGTTGGCAAGGAGCTGCGCGTGGAAACCAGTAACGGCATCAAGACTTTTACCATTGTGGGCGTTTACAAGGAGGCTTCCTCCTCTATGTTCATTCGGAAAAACACCCGTACCACCTTCTACGTTCCCGTTACGAGCGCAAAAAAGATGTCGGACGCAAGCGACAACTATTCCGATATTCTGATTTCTGCCAAGCTGGGCACGGACTGCACCAAATTTGCGGATGAAATTCAGACTTATATCAACAAAACCTTCTACGCTCATAACAAAACCTTTGAATGCCAGACCTTTAGCCTGGAGTCCGAAATGTCGCAGGCGAACGAAATGATGAGCACCCTTTCCCTCGCGATTGCGGTAATCGCCGCCATTTCCCTTCTGGTCGGCGGCATCGGCGTAATGAACATCATGCTCGTTTCCGTCACGGAGCGTACCCGCGAAATCGGCGTGCGCAAGGCGCTTGGTGCGCCGGACAGCGCAATCCGAATCCAGTTTATTGTGGAATCGATGATTATCTGCCTGATCGGCGGTATTTTGGGTATTGTTCTGGGAACAGGCCTTGGGAGCCTTGGGGGCATGCTGCTGAAACAGACGGCGGTGCCTTCGCTGGATTCCGTCGTGGTCGCCGTTGGCTTCTCCATGGCAATCGGCGTGTTCTTCGGCTACTACCCTGCCAACAAGGCGGCGAAGCTTGACCCGATTGAGGCACTCCGTTACGAGTAATCCTTTCCGCTCTTCGGGCGAAATAAAAAGATGCAACCGGAGCTGTTGCAAAAAGTATTAACCATAACGACAAGAAAATGCGTCTTGAAAACGGCTTAACAAGCCCAATCAAGACGCATTTTTTGTGTTTGAACCCGGCGGTTCGTCTATCTGTTTTCTGCCGCCCCGATTCTGCGGAACCTGCCGTAACGCTGTTCCACAAGCTCGTCCGGACCGAGTTGCCGCCTTTTTGTCAGCACGGTACTTAGCCGGGCGCGAAGCTCCTGATATACTCTGGTAAAATCCTTGCCGCCCTCCGGAATAATCCTTTCGATTACACCCAGACCAAGCAGGTCGTTCGCCGTCATTTTCAGGCATTGGGCGGCTTCCTTCACCTTTGAGGAATCCTTCCACAGGATACTGGCGCACCCCTCCGGCGATATCACGGAGTAAACGGAGTTTTCGAGCATCCAGACCTCGTCCGCTACCGCCAGCCCAAGCGCACCGCCGCTTCCGCCTTCCCCGATCAATACCGAAAGAATCGGCACGCGCAGCGTCATCATGCTCATCAGGTTTTCCGCGATTGCCTGACCCTGCCCGCGTTCCTCGGCGGCAATCCCGCAGAACGCGCCGGCGGTATCGACAAAGCAAACCACCGGGCGACCGAATTTTTCCGCGAGCTTCATTTGCCGCAGCGCCTTTCGGTAGCCCTCAGGGTGCGCGGAGCCGAAATTCCGCTGTACCTTTTCCTTGGTATCGTGTCCTTTTTCCAGCGCCACCACCGTAACCGGCATATTGTTCAGCCGGGCGATTCCGGCTACAACGGCATGATCATCTCCGTAGCGGCGGTCTCCGTGCATTTCCACAAAGTCCGTAAAGATATTCTTTATAAAATCCGTACCGGTAGGGCGGTCTTTTGCCCTTGCCGCCATCACCTTGTCGTAAGCGTTCATCGGGCGGCCTCCTTTGTGTGCAGAGAGAGCAGTCGTGCAATCTGTTTTTTCTGCTCTTTGCGGTTCGAGATGATGTCTACAAATCCTTTTTCCAGCAGAAATTCCGCACGCTGAAAGCCCGCGGGCAGCTTCTGCCGCATGGTCTGCTCAATTACGCGCGGTCCGGCGAAGCCGATTAACGCGTTCGGCTCGGCAAGAATGACATCCGCCTCCATGGCAAAGCTGGCGGTCACGCCGCCCGTGGTCGGGTCGGTAAGCACCGCGAGATAAAGGTTACCCGCGTCGCTGTGGAGCTTTACCGCTCCGCTTGTTTTCGCCATCTGCATCAGCGAAAGAATTCCCTCCTGCATTCTGGCTCCCCCGGATACAGCAAAGCCGACCACCGGAAGGAAATGCTCCGTGGCGTATTCAAAGGTGCGGGTGATTTTTTCGCCCACAACCGAGCCCATGCTGCCCATCATAAAATTGGCGTCCATCACAAACATCGCACAGGCAAAGCCGCCGATTTCCGCCGTACCGCAGACCACCGCCTCTTTTTCCGCACTGGAAAGACGTGCCTGCTTCAGCTTATCCTCGTAATTGGGAAACTGAATCCGGTTGGTGGAAACCATATTCCCGAACAGCTCGGTAAAGCTTCCCTCATCCGCGATCAGGCTGATGCGCTGCCGCGCGTTGATGCGGAAATGATAGCCGCATTTGGGGCAGACGTGGCTGTTTTCATGAAGGATATCCATGAAAAGGGTCTGCCTGCAGGAGGGGCACTGGGTGCACATTTCATCGGGGACATCGGGCGCGCCTTTTGTAATATATCTGCTGTAGGATTCCAGCTCATTTTTCGGTCTTCGAAACAAGTCTTTCTGCAGCATCCGTTACCCTCGTTTCTCTATGAAGTCTGTGTGGTAATCCCCGGATTTAAAGATTTTATCACTAAGGATATCCATTTGCAGCTCGGCGTTATGGTTCACGCCCTCGATTACCAGCTCGCACAAAGCCGCCTGCATTTTGCGGATGGCCTCTTCCCTTGTTTTCGCATGGACAATCAGCTTGCCGATCAGGGAATCGTAAAACGGGGGAATATCGTAGCCTTGGTACAGCGCGGTATCAAACCTTACCCAGGGTCCGCCCGGAATATGGAGGAAGGAAATTTTGCCGCAGCTCGGGCGGAAGTTCGCGTTCGGGTCCTCCGCGTTGATACGGCACTCGATGGCGCACCCCTGCAAGCTGACCTCCTCCTGCTGAAAGGAGATCGGAACACCGGAGGCAATGCGGATCTGCCATTTGACCAGATCAATTCCGGATACCAGCTCCGTTACCGGATGCTCTACCTGAAGGCGCGTGTTCATCTCCATAAAGTAGAAGCTGCGGTTATCATCCACAAGGAATTCGATGGTTCCCGCGTTGACATAATGCACGGCGCTCGCGGCCTTTTTCGCCGCCTCCATCATTTTCCGCCGCATTTCGCCGTCCACCGCAGGGGACGGGCTTTCCTCCAAAAGCTTCTGGCGCTTGCGCTGAATGGAGCATTCGCGTTCACCGAGGCACACCACAGCCCCGTAAGCATCACATAAAATCTGCATTTCAATATGTTTTACCGGAGAGAGGAATTTTTCCAGATAAACGGAGCCGTCGCCGAACGCGTTCAGCGCCTCTGTGGAAGCGGAGGTAAACGCGTTTTTCAGCTCTTCGGTGCGGTTTACAATCCGGATTCCCCTTCCGCCGCCGCCGGCGCGCGCTTTTACCAGCAGAGGATACCCGATCTGGTCGGCCTCCTTCTGCGCGGCTTCGGCGTTCTCGATCAGGTCACAGCCGGGAACAACGGGAACGCCGGCAGCCTTCATCGTTTTCCGTGCCATATCCTTATCGCCCATTTTAGCGATTAAATCGGCGGTAGGACCGATAAAAGTAATCTTACACTTCTCGCAGAGACGCGCAAATTCGGCGTTTTCAGAGAGAAGCCCGTAGCCGGGGTGGATGGCCTGCGCGCCTGTTGCGATTGCGGCGGACAAAATAGCGGTCATATTCAGGTAGCTGTCCTTTGTCTGCGCGGAACCGATACACACGCTCTCATCCGCAAGGCTGACATGGAGCGAGTCCCTGTCCGCCTCGGAGAACACCGCAACGCTCAAAATTCCCATTTCCTTGCAGGCGCGGATAATCCGCACCGCGATTTCACCGCGGTTGGCAATCAGTATCTTTGAAAACAAGCTCCCGCCTCCTTTCGGTTAATCTTCGGTCAGCGCAAACGAAAATTCGCCCGATACACAGAGCTTTCCGTTAACATAGCCCTTGGCGCTGACAAAATAAAAGGGTGCGCGCTGCTTTACCAGCGTGCATTCCGTTTCCAGCGTATCCCCCGGGCGCACCTTGTCTTTAAAGCGCGCCTTGTCGATTCCGGTAAAATAGGGTGTTTTCCCCTTCATGCTGTCCGCGAGAAGCACGCAGCTTGCCTGCGCCATCATCTCACAGAGCACCACGCCGGGAACAACGGGATTTCCTGGGAAATGACCCTGCAAAAACCATTCGTCACCCTTTACGGTGTAACGCCCAAGGGAACTCTTTTCCCCGACCAGCTCGGCGGATTCAATTAAAAGCATCGGCTCGCGATGGGGAAGAATCTGCTTGATTTCTTCTTGATTCGTAAGAAACACCTCTATATCAATTGAAATAGGACCTGCGCGTATTCGACCATCTGCCCGTCCTGCACACAGATGTCCGCAATTTCGCCGTCACGCTCTGCGGTAATTTCATTGAGAAGCTTCATTGCTTCGATGACGCAGAGGGTGTCACCCTTTTTCACGCGGCTGCCCACCTGAACAAAGGGCTCGGAGTCGGGAGACGGCTTTGTATAGAACACGCCGACCATCGGCGATTTAATCTCGGTGATATTCAGACCCTGCGTCGCAATCGGAGCCGGACAGGCGCCTTCCTTTTCCATAAGAATATGTGTCCCGACAGGCACAAAAGCCTCTGCCGGCGCGATTGCCGCCGGAGCGGGCTGACGTTCCATACGCAGGCTTTTGTCACCCTCGGTAATTTCCACCGCCGTCAGACCGTTTTCCCTCATGGTTTTCGCGAGCTCCTTAATCTGCTTGATATCCATGCAGTGACCCATCCTTTCCTGATTTACTTTTTATTTCTCCTGATACCTTGCCAGCGCGATACAGGCGTTGTGCCCGCCGAACCCGAGCGACACGGAAAGGGCGAAATCGGTCTGCTGTTTTCTCGCGGTATTGGGAATATAGTCGAGATCGCACAGCTCATCCTTTTCCCGGTAGCCGATGGTCGGGGGAAGAATCCCGTCACGCACCGCAAGGGCGGAGGCAATCGCCTCCACCGCGCCCGCCGCGCCCAGCATGTGACCGGTCATAGACTTTGTGGAGCTGATGCAAAGCTCATACGCTTTTTCGCCGAATACCTTTTTAATGGCCAGCGTTTCGGATTTATCGTTAAGCGGCGTTCCGGTGCCGTGCGCGTTGATATAAATATTGTCGCCGGGTCGCAGGCTTGCCTCCTCCATCGCAAGCGAGATGGCGCGCGCTCCGCCGACCGCCTCGGGGTGCGGCGCGGTAATGTGGTAAGCGTCGCAGGTGTTGCCATAGCCGATAATTTCCGCGTAGATTTTCGCGTTTCTTGCTTTGGCGTGCTCATATTCCTCGAGAATCAGGATTCCCGCGCCCTCGCCGATGACAAAGCCGGCGCGGTTCTTATCGAACGGAGTGGAGGACTGCTCGGGGATATTCCGTTCGGAAAGCGCACCGATGTTGGTGAAGCCCGCCACGGC